>JALSSR010000286.1 GCA_026984135.1 Bacteroidales bacterium | reverse complement strand
AGATACAAAAAGAAAACAATACAATAGAGATATACGCAAAAATGGTCTTTTGAAATCCATCATAAAAACAATACTTTTTTTCACGACAAAGATAGTGGAATTATTATTGCCCGTATAAAAAAAGCGCAGGCAGGTTAACCACTCCTGCCTGCTATAAGTAAGGTGACTAAAAAGAAAAGAATAAACCTAATTATTAACCAAAACCAATTTATAAGGATTCACCTTACCTTATCTTAAATTTCTTAAAATTTTCCTTTAACCTGAGAGTGCAAAGATAATACAAAATTCGTTTCAACAAAATAAAAATCACTTTTTTTTTTACAAAAAATATTAACAATTATCTATCAACATCATTTTCAGTCCAAAAACTTACTTAAAACAGCAATAAATCTGTTGCGGCTCACCGGTTTAATAAAATAGTCATTGCATCCCGCCTCAAAACATTCATCTCTATTTGAATCACTTGCATAGGCTGTTTGAGCAATAATAGGTAATGATTTATTAATCTTCCGTATTTGTTTAGTTGCCTCAATACCATCCATTTCCGGCATCTTAATATCCATTAACACAAGGTCAATATTATCAATTTTTTTACATATCTTAACGGCCATTTTCCCGTTTGCCGCTCTGAGGACAAAAGCTTCGGTAAACGACAAATATGCCTCAAGCAACTTATAGTTTGAAACATTATCTTCAACAATCAAAATGGTCTTGTTACTCCAGTTAACATCCTTTGGTAAGAAGGTTTCTTCTTCAATACTTTCATTATCAGATGATTTACTATACGGAAGAGTGAAATAGAAAAATGAGCCTTTCCCTTTCTCGGAATCCACACCAATGGTACCCTTCAAAGCATCAACAAATCCTTTGCAGATAGCAAGGCCAAGCCCTGTACCTCCCAGAGCAGAGGTGTCATTAATATCCGCCTGCCGGAATCTGTCAAAGATAATGTCAATGTCGTTCCGTGATATTCCAATTCCCGAATCCCTAACAAAAAACTTCACAATCGGACTCCCCTTTTTAAGATGTATAGAATACCCAAACTCTACAAAACCTTCATTTGTAAACTTAATTGCATTATTAATAAGATTAGTCATTATCTGATTAAACTTGGTTCTGTCCGTATTTATCATTGCATTTTTATCGCTAAGACCAAGTCTAAGTTTAAGTTTTATTAAACCGGACAGAATTTTAGGATGTCCCGAAAAGGAATCATACAGATACTTCAATTCTTCATTAATATTAAATTGAGTTTTTGTGATTTTTACGAGTCCGGCTTCAATTTTAGATATATCAAGAATATCATTGATAATCATCAAAAGATTTGAACCGTTTTTCTTAATAAGCTCTACAAATTCATTACGTTTTTCATCGCTTGTTACAGTTGAAAGCAGGTCGGAAAATCCGATAATACTGTTCATCGGGGTTCTAATTTCGTGAGACATATTTGCCAGAAATGCCGACTTCAGCTTATCACTTTTCTCGGCTTTCTCAAGTGCACTGACAATTTCTCTTTTAGCATTCTTACTTTCGGTAATATTCCGCGTAACAACCAATACCTCATTTTTGTTTTTTGGCACTATACGAGCTTCAAACCATTGCTTTTTGCCTTTCACCTCAAGCGTATACTCAAAAATCTGTATCTTATTTGTTTTTAATGCATCACGAACTCTATTCATTGCATCAAACCCAACATCATCGGGTAAAACCTCATCTAACCGCTTTCCCAAAAAGACCTCCGGTTTGACGAATAACTGAGCGGCATCGGCAACATTATAGTCTTTGAAAACGCACTTCTCGTCAATAATGAAAATAATATCGGGTAGTGCCTTTAAAATGCTAAGATTTTTTTCGCGCTCATGTTGTAAATCTTCAATCAGGCTAAGAAGTTCCTTGTTTAATTCAATTAATTTATTTGTTTGTTTCTCTACTTCTTTTTCAAGATTATTTTTATTATTCAACAGAGCTTTTTCCGCATCTTTTATTTTAGTAATGTTTCGGTCAAAAATCACTGCACCTATAAATTCCCCGTTTTCACCCTTCACCGGAACACCTTTTCTCCAGATATCAAGAATCCGGCCTTTTTTAGTAATGACTTGTACTTCTCCTTCCTGTTTCTCAAATTTTTTAAATCCCGAAAATTTTGATTGAAAAGTTTTTATTGATTCTTCCGATAAAAATCTTGTAACAGGAGATCCTGTTATCTCCCGCTTTAGATACCCCAACTCCTTTATTGAAGCTTTATTGCAATTTACAATAATCCCTTCGATATCTATTATAAATATACTGTCTGGTGAATCTTTAAATAAAATATTTTGAAGCTGTTTTTCAGATAACAATTTCGACATCGGGCTTGTTTTTTTGTTCTACATAATTTGGCTATTTAAATTCATTCTAATTAAGAAACATTTAATTCAACAATTTTGTTCAAAAAAGCGCTATTTCAGGTTAATGATGCAAATATAGTGAAAAATATCAATATGTTACTATCTTTGCTCTAAATTTCATTTAAAAATAACTAAAAGTTATGGATTTATTGCTCAACAACAGTTTGTTTATAGTAACGGGAAGCTCAAGTGGTCTTGGAAAAGGTGTTGCCTCCACCTTGCTTCGGGAAGGGGCAAAAGTAATTCTTGTAGCGAGAGGTATTGAAAAACTTACGACCTTTCAAAAGAATTATCCGGAGCAAATTGAGTATTTGTCCGGAGACATTACAATGGATAAAACGATAGAGGTACTTCATAAATTAGTTGGCGACAGATTTCTGTCGGGACTGGTTGTCAATGCAGGAGGCCCTCCTGCAAAATCATTTGTTGAAACCGGAATGGAAGAATGGGATGAATCTTACATCAACATACTGAGATGGAAAGTAAATATAACAAAATCTTTTCTCCCCAAATTTATTGATCAGAATTATGGCAGAATTGTCTATATTGAAAGTTCATCTGTAAAACAACCTGTAAAAAATCTTGTTCTGAGTAATTCTTTTCGTCTGGCTGTCGTGGGTTTTGTTAAAACTCTTTCACAGGAAGTTGCAGATAAGCAAATTACATTAAATATCCTTGCACCCGGATTTCATGAAACGCCTGCTGCAGAAAGACTTTTCATTAAAAGAAGTGAAATTGAAGGAATATCTCCTGCAGAGGCAAAAAGGAGATATGAATCGGAAATTGCCGTTGGCAGAATGGGTAATCCTGATGACTTCGGTTCGCTTGCAGCATGGCTTTTGAGTAAAAAATCAGGATATATTACAGGACAAACGATAAGTGTTGACGGAGGGATGATTAAGGGTACAATGGGATAAATAGTTATAATTTTTATTTGTAAATTTATATAGAAACAATATATTTGCAATGATATTTTATTATTAATTATTAAAAGTATAGTAAAATGGATGAAGGGCATGACCATAAACACAAAAACAAGATTGGCAATAAGGAGTATGAAAAAGAGTTAGTAAAACTTCAGGTTGAACTTGTAAAACTTCAGGAATGGATAAAGGATAAAGGATTAAAGGTTGTTGTAGTATTCGAAGGAAGAGATGCAGCAGGCAAAGGAGGCACGATAAAGCGGATTACCGAAAGACTTAACCCTCGAATATGCCGGATTGTTGCTCTTCCGAAACCAACTGAGAAAGAACAGGGGCAATGGTATTTCCAGCGATATGTTTCCAATCTTCCTGCTGCCGGCGAAATGGTACTATTCGACAGAAGCTGGTATAACAGAGCTGTAGTTGAGCGGGTTATGGGATTTTGTACGGATGAAGAATATTGGGAATTTCTGAGGTCGTGCCCCAATTTTGAAAGAATGCTAATCCGCTCGGGAATTATTTTAATCAAGTATTGGTTCTCCGTTAGCGATAAAGAGCAGGAAAAAAGATTCAGGTCACGGCTTACCGATCCTACAAAACGGTGGAAGTTCAGCGAGGTTGATTTAAAGTCATATACCTTGTGGGAAGAGTATTCAAAAGCAAAAGATGAAATGTTTTCTTACACAGATACTAAACAATCTCCCTGGTATGTTGTTAATGCTGATGATAAAAAGAGGGCACGGTTAAATGTAATTTCACATTTATTAAGTTTGATTCCATACGAATACATTGAACCCGAGCCCATTGAATTACCCGAAAGGCAAAAGAAAAAAGGGTATGTCAGGCCTCCTATGTCGGAGCAGACTTTTGTACCTGAGATATATTAAACATATTTATATTACGATATTTAAACTTGTATTATGAACCCCGAAATCATTGATA
>JALSSR010000285.1 GCA_026984135.1 Bacteroidales bacterium | reverse complement strand
ACCTCTATCTGCATTTTCATAAAGTTTTCCCTCAGGATTCCGATTTCTGGTGGAAAATGTCGCTGGAAGAAAAAGGTCATGCAGCAATATTACGCAGTGCCAGAGATTCATTTATGCCGGTTGACAAATTCCCTGCCGAAATAATTATGAAATCGCATAATAAAATAAAAAAGACATTGTCTTTTATCATAGAAAAAATCGAGCATCTAAAAGATAATCCGATTTCAAGAAAAGAAGCTTTTGAGTTGTCCGTCCACATTGAAAACACGTCCGGCGAACTTCATTATCAGGAATTTATGACATCCATAAAAGATAATGAAGTAAACTCAATATTTAAAAGACTGAACGGCGACGACAAAGATCATGCCCAAAGAATTGAAAAGTATATGAAAGAACAGGGTATATAAAACCTATTTCGACATAAGAGCTTCGATATCCCGTACTTCCCTCGGGATATCAGCCATAAGGTCAATCGGGCTATCGCCAACGACAATATCATTCTCAATTCTGATTCCGATACCTTCTTCTTCGATATAAAGTCCGGGTTCACAAGTCAGCACCATACCCTTTTCAAACTTTTCATACTTACCACCCACATCGTGAACGTCCAGTCCTATAAAATGGGCAACGCCATGCATCAGGTATTTTGTATAAAGAGGTTCAGCAGGATCCTGATTTTTAACATCTTCTTCCGAAAACAAGCCAAGCCCTATCATCTCCTTCTCCATCATTTTCCACACTGCCTTATTCACTTTATCAATTGTGTTTCCCGGAACGTAAAGCTTAATAGCTTCCTTTTGAACTCTCAGAACCGCCTCATAACATTGCTTTTGCCTTTCAGTGAATTTACCGTTGACAGGAATTGTCCTTGAGCAGTCGGCAGCATAATTGTTATATTCAGCACCAAAATCAAGAAGCATCAATTCCCCGTCACTACATACCATACTGTTCTCAATGTAATGAAGAACCAAAGCATTCCTTCCTGAGGCAATAATAGGCTGATATGCATGTCCCTGAGCTCCGTTTTTCAAAAACTCGTAAGTGATCTCGGCATCAACCTCATATTCCATAACACCCGGTTTAGTAAATCCGAGAACTCTCCGAAATGCCCTATTTGTGATTTCACAAGCTGCTTTCAGCACTCTTATCTCTTCGGGCTTTTTACGAAGTCGTTGCCCGGTAATAAAAGGTGCTAGCCTTCTAAGGTTATGAGCTGGATACATCTCTTTGATTTTCAACGCAAACCTGTTATTCATATACTCCACATCAGTCAGATATTTAGCATATTCATTCAGATTAACATAAATATTTTCCGATGATAAGACAAGATCACGAAATGTCATATCAAAATCCTCAAGCCACTTAACGGTTTTCACTCCTGAAATCCTTTGTACTTCTTCTTTCGTATATTTATGACCTGTCCATGTTTCAAGCTGCTTATTCGGTTTAATGGTAAAAACTATCTCCCGCATACTTTCTTCGGGATGGTCGGGACAAAGAGTAAGGATACACTTTTCCTGGATCAATCCGGTAAGGTAAAACATATCGGAACTCTGCCTGTATGGAAAATCCTGATCGCCGTTGCGTGTGAGCTCATCATTCGGGTTAATTATTGCAACTGATTTTGGACTCAACCGGCCTGCCAGTTTTTTTCTGTTTTCCGTAAAAAACTCCTTTTTAAACGATTCCCTTTTCATATTTTATATTTTTTTGGAAAATTAACTATCTCAAAATAACTATAAATTTCATCAATTGATTGAAATTCCGTCATTTATCAAATTTCCACTATTTATAATGTTTACAAATTAACAAAATATTATTATTTAGAATTTGATAAAAAAAATAAAAATCTATTTTTGCTCTTTCAATAGTACATTAATTTAATTTAGTATAACGGAAATTATTAACGAAGTTTTATTGACAAAATAATTAATCATGGGCAATAAAAGATTTCAATCTTCCTTAACGAAGAAATTTGTAATGGCATTTATGGGACTGTTTTTAATCACATTCCTTTTTGTGCATCTGGGCATAAACTTTCTGGTATTATTACCGGATACAACAGCATTTAATGTTGCAGCCCACTTTATGGGTACCAATCCCGTAATCAAGGTTTTTGAGGTTATTCTGTTCGGAGGTTTTATTATACATATAATATATGGCCTCATTCTGCAAATACAGAACTGGATGGCACGCCCCAACAGATACAAAATTGAAGGCTGGTCGCACACATCCCCGTTTTCAAAGTTTATGATCCATACTGCTGCTATTATATTCATTTTTCTGGCAATACATCTTGCAGATTTTTATTTTAAGGCAAAATTAGGTCATATTGGTGAGGTTAACATAGACGGTGAAAACATTCATGATATGGCGGCTTTGGTTTTAGCCAAGTTCAAAATATTCGGATTTGTTATAGGATATATTGTTGCTTTCGTCATTTTGGGATTTCATCTTCATCATGGATTCCAATCTGCGTTTCAATCACTTGGACTGAATAACAGGACTTATACTCCTTTTATAAAGAGTTTGAGTACTATTATTTCTATTGTTCTTGCTTTGGGTTTCATAGTTATCCCCATTGCAATTTATTTTGGTAATTTTTAATTTGATATAAATTATTAGATATATGGCTACTTTAGATTCAAAAATTCCTGAAGGTCAATTAGCTGAAAAGTGGAGTAATTTCATTGCTCATCAAAACCTTGTTAATCCTGCAAATAAAAGAAAGATCGAAGTAATAGTTGTGGGAACCGGTCTTGCCGGAGCCGCAGCCGCTGCAAGTCTTGGTGAGATGGGGTTTAAGGTTAAAAACTTTTGCATTCAGGACAGCCCCCGGCGTGCGCACAGTATTGCTGCCCAGGGAGGAATAAATGCTGCTAAGAATTATCCAAACGACGGCGATTCTATCTATCGCCTGTTTTACGATACTATAAAAGGTGGTGATTACAGGTCGCGCGAGGCTAATGTTTATCGCCTCGCACAAGTAAGTAATAACATTATTGATCAATGTGTTGCACAGGGAGTTCCCTTTGCAAGAGAATACGGCGGATTGCTCACAAACCGTTCATTCGGCGGAGCTTTGGTTTCGCGTACTTTCTATGCCCGCGGGCAAACAGGTCAACAATTATTACTCGGTGCCTACGGAGCACTAAGTAAAGAGATACATCGCGGACACGTAAAAATGTACAACCGTCGTGAGATGCTCGACCTTGTTGTCGTAGATGGACGCGCAAGGGGAATAATCACAAGAAATACAATCACAGGCGAAATTGAACGACATTCGGCTCACGCTGTGATCCTTGCAACAGGTGGCTACGGAAATGTTTTCTTCCTCTCCACCAATGCAATGAACTCCAACGGTAGTGCTGCATGGCAAGCGTATAAAAAAGGCGCTGCTTTTGCAAATCCCTGCTTCGTTCAGATACATCCAACCTGTATTCCTGTCCACGGTGATTTTCAATCAAAATTAACTTTGATGAGCGAAAGCCTCAGGAACGACGGAAGGATATGGGTTCCGAAGAAAAAGGAAGATGCTCAAAAAATTCAAAGAGGTGAGTTAAAACCAACAGATATTCCGGAAGAAGACCGCGATTATTATCTCGAAAGAAGATATCCGGCATTCGGCAACCTTGTCCCCCGTGATGTTGCCTCACGCGCTGCCAAAGAGCGGTGTGATGCTGGTTACGGCGTTGGAAATACAGGCCTTGCCGTCTATCTCGATTTCAAAGAAGCTATCGGTCGTCTTGGAAGGGATGTTATTGAAGCTCGTTACGGTAACCTTTTCCAGATGTACGAAAAGATTGTGGATGAGAATCCATATGAGACGCCGATGATGATTTATCCTGCCATTCACTATACTATGGGCGGACTTTGGGTTGATTACGAATTGCAAACAACTATTCCCGGCCTTTTTGCTGCCGGTGAAGCTAACTTCAGCGACCACGGTGCCAACAGACTCGGAGCTTCCGCACTTATGCAGGGCTTGGCTGACGGCTATTTTGTTATACCTTATACGGTTCAAAACTATCTTGCCGACCAGATAACGGTTCCATTTATAAAAACAGATCTCCCTGAATTTGATGAGGCGGAGAAGGGTGCTAAAAATAAACTCAACAAGTTGCTATCAATAAAAGGAAGTAAAACTGTTGACCATTTTCATAAGGCTCTCGGACATATTATGTGGGATAATGTTGGTATGGCAAGAAATAAGGAAGGTTTGGAAAAAGCTATTAAAGAGATCAGGTCTTTGAGAGAGGAGTTCTGGAAAGATGTGGATGTTCCGGGCGGATTAACAGGTGTTAATGTTGAACTGGAAAAAGCTACTAGAGTTGCCGATTTCCTTGAACTGGGCGAATTGATGGCTATTGATGCTTTACACCGGGAAGAATCCAGCGGAGGACACTTCCGTGAAGAATATCAAACTCCCGAAGGTGAAGCTTTAAGAAACGATAAAGATTTTATGTATGTGGCAGCCTGGGAATATCAGGGCGATGATAAAGAACCTTTATTAAATAAAGAACCTTTGCATTATGAGGAGATCGAAGTTAAAACGAGGAATTACAAAGATGCAAAAAGTTAATAGGAAAATTATTGAACATTAAAAAAGACAATAAAAATAACAGATATGAACCTTACACTTAAGATATGGCGCCAGGAAAACCCTGAAGCCAAAGGACGGTTTGAAAAATATGAAATCTCGGAAATTTCACCCGACAGTTCTTTTCTTGAAATGATGGATCTGCTCAATGAGCAACTTATCAAAGAAGGAAAGGATCCTGTTGCTTATGATCATGATTGCCGCGAAGGTATTTGCGGTATGTGCAGCCTCTACATCAACGGGCGTCCGCACGGCCCCGATTCCGCCGTAACTACTTGTCAGTTGCATATGCGCAAATTTAAAGACGGCGAAACGGTTACCATCGAACCTTGGCGCGCAAAACCGTTCCCGGTTTTAAAAGACCTTATTGTTGACAGAAGTGCCCTTGATGAGATTATTCAGGTTGGCGGTTATATTTCGGTTAACACAGGCGGAGTGCCGGATGCAAATGACATTCCAATAGCTAAGGAAAAAGCCGATCTTGCTATGGACGCCGCTGCCTGCATCGGATGCGGAGCTTGCGTAGCTGCATGTAAAAATGCTTCGGCTATGCTTTTTGTTTCAGCCAAAGTGTCACAATTTGCACTTCTTCCCCAGGGAAAAACCGAAGCTAAAGACAGAGTAAAAGCTATGGTTGCAAAAATGGACGAACTCGGCTTTGGAAATTGTACTAATACCTATGCTTGCGAAGCAGAATGCCCGAAAGAGATTAAAGTTACGAATATTGCCAGAATGAACAGACAATTTTTCGGAGCTAAAGTAAGCGGATAAAAGAATTTCATTTCGAATTAAAAAATAAAAGGATTGGCCTTAACGGTCAGTCCTTTTTTGTTTCGGGAATATAAACTGCGATACATTTGTGACATCAAAACCATAAGAGAAATTTTTGTATCATTGCAAATCAAATTAACTCCTAAAAAAGTATCTCAATTATATGGATGAAGATATTAAAAAGATATTTAAGCAAAAGATAAAAGTACCTAAATTTAATCGCACAATCGGGCTTTTCGGTGCTACTACCCTGGGTGTCGGTGCCCTGATGGGTGCCGGGATATATGTCCTTATCGGGGAAGCAGCAAAGGTTTCAGGACCTTCCGTAGTGCTTTCCTATCTTATCACCGGTATTTTGGCATATTTCACAACATTAATGTATGCCGAACTGGCAAGAATAATTCCCAGGTCAGGCGGAGGATACACCTATGCTTATAACATACTGGGAAGCCTCGGTGGTTTTGCAGCCGGCTGGTTTCTTGCAATAGGCAGCATTTTTGCCAGCGGACTGTATGCAATGGGATTTGCCGAATATGCCCTTTCACTTCTTGGAAAACCTGTGTCGCACTATGTCATACGACTTGTGGCTGTTACCATTACTTTAGGACTCGGTTTTTTATATGTTTTTGTTCCGATGAAAAAGAAAAGTTCCGCACAAACATGGATAGTATGGGGCAATGTCGCCATTTTACTCGTTTTGATTATTGTTGCGGTATTTAATATCAATCCCGATAATATTAAACCTTTTATGCCCAAGGGACTTGGCGGTACTTTTTCGGCAATTTCAATTATCTATATTTCATTTTTCGGTTATCAATTAATCGCCAACAATGCCGATGAAGTAATAAATCCGGAAAAAACTATTCCAAAAGCAATGAAACTGTCAATGTGGATTAGCATTACAATCTATTTGCTCATTGCACTTGCTGCTATTCTTATGGTTCCCTGGCAAAAGCTGGCAGAAAGCAGTGCACCGCTTGTTCTTGTTGCCGATAAGGCATTTGGTGGCAAAGGATGGGTAATAATATCAGTTGGAGGAATACTGGCATCACTTGGTGCATTAAGCAGTACAATAGTCTCTCAAAGCCGGCAGACTTATGCAATGGGTAAAGACAGGTTTTTCCCGGATATTCTCGGAAAACTGAACGAAAAATCGAAACAACCCTCGTATGCACTGCTCACAGGTGTTATTTTGGTTACCCTGGCCTTAATATTTTTCGACGTCCAGTTTATTGCAAAGGCTGCAAACTTTTGCCTGCTTTTTTCTTTACTTCCGGTTTCGCTTGCAATGCGTAGGATTTATAAAAAAAATCCCGCTCTAAAACCAAAAGCACGTTGGAAACATTTCCTGCCGCAAATAACTTTTATTATTAATATCGGATTGTTACTAACCCTTGATATTGTATCGCTCGCTTTCGGGCAACAACTTGCAATTATCGGACTGATTGTCTATTTCCTCTATTCAAGAAAAAGGGAAAAAAGAGGCAAAGAGGGTGTTAATATCATTCTTGAAAAAGAGAGACGGTTCTCTTTCTTCACACGCAATAAAGTACTTATACCGGTTTCAAATCCCAATTCGCAAAAGGCATTGCTTATGCTCTCGCACACTTTATTGGCAAAAAAAGGAGGTGAAATAGTTGTCCTTGCGATAAAGGATGTCCCGGGGAAAGTGGATTTTTATGAAGCCCTCGCCGGAGCCGACAAAACGCTGGATGTTATCAAAAGAAGTATTGAACTTGCTAAAAAGCAAAATATAAAAATAAAACCGGTAATAAGGGCGTCAAGAACAATATCGCAAGGCATAATTAATGTTGCGGAAGAGGAAAACTCCGATCTTATCATTATGGGCTTCCCTAAATTAAAGAGTGGTGGCGACAGTATTACCGACGATGTTTTGAGAAACACATCAACCGATACCATAATCCTTAACCTGAAAACACAAAGCGAGAACTTTATAATACGCAAAATAGGGGTCTATGTTCAAAGCTCCAGCTCATTGAACCTGATGATAATGACCGCAACAGCTTTGGCTGAAAAGAATAAGGCGAAAATCGTTTTGTTCGGGTTTTTACCCACAGGGTATGGCAAAGCTCAAAAGAGAAAAAAGGATAAGCTTATTCTGAAAAGCCTGCAAACCATGCAGTCAACTGCATTATATGATATTTCGGTCAGCGTAAGCGACGACCCGAAACAGGAGCTGATGAAAATGTCTTCCGGCTTCGACCTTATGCTTCTTGAAGAAAAAGCACACCATAAATCATTCAAAAGCCACGAAGAATCCTTTGCCTTTCAGGTTGCCGATGAGGCAAAGTGTTCCGTGATAATCGTTAAAAGCGTTGTGCCGCTGAAAAAGTTTGTACAACGGCTATAACAACCTGAAAGGTATTGACAGCCAGCGCGACGGAATGACCTTGCAGATTTTTGAAGCTCGTAATATATTTACAGCCGGTGCGGCGGAATGACCTTACGGATTTAGAACAACTGACCCTATGGAAAATATGATAAGCCCGTTTTGTGAGTTCTTCTTTGTGTTTTTTTTGAGCCTTTGGGTCTTTGTGGCTAATTTTCCAATATTTTGCCACTAAGACTCAAAGACACTAAGAACCGAAAAAGCATCAGGTTTTAATGCAATGAACTTATTCCCAATAGCCGTTTCGACTTGAAAGATTTAGAATGTTTCCCTGATAAATACAATTACCTCATCATTTCAGCAAAAGCCTGATAAAAATAGGGTATGGTCCTTATTCCGTTATAAAATTGATTTAGCGGATAATTCTCATTTGGCGAATGTATAGCATCCGACTCCAGTCCGAAGCCCATAAGCACCGATTTTATTCCCAAAACCTCCTCAAAAGTTGAAATGATTGGGATACTGCCACCACTTCTGACAGGAACCGGCATTTTTCCGTAAATTTTCTCATAAGCAACTTCCGCCGCTTTGTATGCAGGCAAGTCAATCGGGCAAACATATCCCTGGCCGCCATGTAAAGGAGTAACTTTCACTTTAACCGATTTCGGTGCTATTGATTCAAAATATTCGGCAAACTGCTTTGAAATCTTGTGATGATCCTGATTTGGCACCAGCCTTGTTGAAATCTTTGCATAAGCTTTTGAAGGCAAAACCGTTTTTGCTCCTTCACCCGTATATCCACCCCATATTCCGCAAACATCAAATGACGGGCGAATTCCGGTTCTTTCCATTGTTGAAAATCCCTCCTCACCGGCAAGTTCTTCAACATCAATGGCTTTTTTATACTCTTCTTCATCAAACGGTGCTTTGGCAAGTAGCTCTCTTTCTTCAGTTGAAACTTCAAGAACATCATCATAAAAACCGGGAATAGTTATCTTTCCCTTTTCATCCGTCATTTGTGCAATCATTTTTGACAGCACATTTATGGGATTGGCAACGGCACCACCGAAGATTCCCGAATGTAAGTCTTTGTTGGGCCCTGTAACTTCAACCTCCCAATATGCAAGTCCGCGCAATCCGGTTGTAATGGAAGGAATATCTTCCGCTATCATTCCCGTATCGGAGACAAGGATAATATCGGCCTTCAGCATATCTTTATTATCGGCACACCACTTCACAAGACTTCCCGAGCCAATCTCCTCCTCACCTTCAATCATAAATTTCACATTGCAGGGTAACGAATCGTTATTAACCATTGCTTCAAAAGCTTTTGCGTGCATAAAAGCCTGGCCCTTATCGTCGTCGGCACCCCGGGCATAAATCTTTCCGTCCCGGATTACAGGCTCAAAAGGCTCCGATTCCCAAAGGTCTATCGGATCAACAGGCATCACATCATAATGCCCGTAAACCAAAACTGTCGGTAAAGAAGGATCAATTATTTTTTCTCCGTAAACAACCGGATTTCCTTCTGTGGGCATAACCTCAGCTTTGTCGGCACCCGCTTTCAGTATTGACTGTTTCCAATATTCTGCCGCTTTCAGCATATCACCCTTATGTTCCGACTCACTGCTTATCGAAGGAATCCGTATCAAATCGAATAATTCTTCAAGAAACCTGCTTTTATTTTCCTCAATGTATTTTTGAACTTTTTCCATTTTATCTGTTGATTTATTGTTTATTATGATTATTTATTTAGACAAATTAATTAATGTATGAGTTTATTTGCCAAAAATAGTAATTCCTTTTGAAGTTGCAGGCTAAAAAAAAGTAAAAATAAGTTAATGAATCACAAATTAGTAATAATATTGCAACCAAATTATCTGAAATGAAAAAAATAAGGATAGCAATAAACGGATTCGGAAGGATAGGCAGAATGTTTTTCAGGGTGTCGTACGACAGGGAAAACTTTGATATCGTTGCGATTAACGACTTGATGGAGCCATACACAATGGCACATCTTCTGAAATACGATTCGGTTCACAGAAGATTCACCGGTACCGTTGAGCCCAACTCGGACCATCTCAAAGTAAACGGTAAAAAGATAGCAATATTCAGACAGCCTGATCCGGAGAAACTTCCGTGGAAGGAACTGGAAATTGATATTGTTATAGAGGCAACCGGAAAATTCACTACTAAGGAGGATGCTTTGAAACATGTTGAAAAATCAGGTGCCCGGAAGGTCATTATTTCGGCACCTGCAAAAGGTGAAAGCGACGGTGTGCAGTATATTGTACTCGGAGTTAACGACCATTTGATAAACAGAGAGGATGTTATCATATCCAATTCCTCATGCACTACGAATAATGTTGCTCCGCTCATAAAAATTTTGGACGATAACTGGGGAATAGAAAAAGCCTTTATGACCACAGTTCACTCATACACACGCGATCAGAATATTCTTGATGGCCCTCATAACGACCTGCGACGAGGCAGGACGGCGGCCTACTCCATTGTCCCTACAACCACAGGAGCAGCTAAAGCCGTAACAAAAATTTTCCCTCATCTGTCGGAGAATCTCGGTGGAGCCGGCATCAGGGTGCCTGTTCCGGACGGCTCACTTACCGATGTAACTTGCACTTTGAAAAGATGTACGAGCGTTGAGGAGATAAATGCCAAATTCAAAGAGGCTTCCGAAACATTCCTGAAAGGTATTCTTGAATATACCGAAGACCCCATCGTTTCAATGGATATTATCGGTAACCCACACTCAGCCGTATTCGATTCACTTCTCACTGCCGTTCTCGGTGATAAAAATAAGCTTGTAAAGGTTGTTGCCTGGTACGACAATGAAGTGGGGTATTCAAACAGACTGGCCGAATTGGTGGAAAGGTTTGTGTAAAATCCAAATCTTTTATGTCGCTAAAGACCTGTGCGCAAGAAGACTTAAAAGGTAATAAATCAACATAATCCTCTTAAATCCGGCCATTGCGCAACCGATAAACACATCATAACTCCAATGATATAAATAATAATTTAGCGGTGATGGCATTTATTCATCCAAATTTTAAAAACGCACAATTATTCCGATATCGAAAGCTAAGGTGAAGGGTGAATATAGTTTTCTATTCTCCAAATTTATACTATAGGTTAATCCCAAAGCCAAATTAGCTCCAATTCCGGTTTCTTTTCCCCACGTCCAGTCACTACCGGCCAAAAGCGAGGGTCCGTATAAAATATTTCTGGAAATACTTTCGGGATCTTCAACTCCGGTTAAACCGAATTGTACATCAACATATAAATCTTTATACGGAAAATATTTCACGCCTGCCGAAGCTAAAAATGGTGCATACGGATAAAATCCCAAACCAATGTGAGCACCAACCCCTTGTATCCCCCCCACTCGCCTTTGAACTATAAATCCCAATCCTCCGTAGCTAATACCAAGCCCCATTCCTGCTTTAACATAATTGCCATTGTAGTCCGTTTTCTTGACTTTACCTGTGGAAAAAACTTTTCTTTCCCCGTTTTCAAAAACAACCGTTGAAACATCCGAAACGGAAATATTTTTTATAGGTCCATCTATAAAATCATATTCTTTATATCTGATTACCTCAGCTTTTATTTCAAGGATTTTAGATTTTATTTCATCACCGTTATTTTTTATAATAGTGTCTTGAGCTGTTACAAAATGAACGGAAATACTAACCATTAAAAACATTACGAAACGCTTCATAATTTTATTATTTCACAAAACCATTCTGAAAAATTACATTGATTTTGATTGCAAATATAATACTTAATTTAATACACTATTTTAAAAATTTCCGAACAGAACAGATATTGAAAAATCCCTTACTTTTGAACCATGAATTGGAACAATATTTTTTCTGAAAAAAGAGTAGGTTTAAAAAGCTCAACAACAAGTGTCAGGACTGAGTATCAGCGTGATTTCGACAGACTTATCTTCTCATCTTCATTCAGGAGACTACAAAACAAAACCCAGGTTTTTCCTCTTCCGGGTTCCACCTTTGTACATAACAGGCTTACCCATTCGCTTGAGGTTGCCAGTGTGGGCAGGTCGTTGGGAAAAATAGTCGGTGAAGAGCTTTGCAAAAAGACTGAGATGACAGATGAAGCGAAAGAGTTTTACAAATACGAGCTTCAAAATGTTATTGCATCGGCTTGTCTGGCACACGATATCGGCAATCCGGCTTTCGGACATTCCGGCGAAAAGGCAATATCAAAATATTTCACCGACAATGACCAACTAAAGAACTTCTTTACGCTTCCCGAATGGAACGATCTCATATCATTCGAGGGAAATGCCAATGCACTGCGTGTGTTAACGCATACTTTCAAGGGAAAAGCTCCCGGCGGACTCGGACTTACCGTCACCACACTTGCGGCATTGATGAAATACCCCTGCGAATCGGTAGCTACGGATAAAAAGTTTAAACACAGAAAAAAATATGGTTTCTTTCAGGCTGAAAAAGAGACTGTTAAAGAGATTACCGACAACGTAAATATGATAAACGATTCGGATAATCCGCTGATTTTCAAGCGACATCCTTTCGTCTATCTTACCGAAGCCGCCGACGACATCTGCTACAGAATACTTGATATGGAGGATGCAGTAAGGCTTAACATAATTGAAGAGAAAAAAGCCGTTGACTATTTTATGACATTGCTCGAAAGCATTAAGCGTCCCGAAGACAATATTGAAAAAATAAAATCAACATTAAAGTCAATTGCAGATAAAAATGAACGCATAACATATCTGCGTGCTAAATGTATTAATGCCCTGACAATGGAATCGGCTGACACATTTTTGAAAAATTCGGACTTAATAATTTCCGGAAGTTATAATAATACACTTGTGGATTCCATTGAAGAAAACAACTCCATACTTAAACGGATAGCCGAGATCTCTTTCGAGGAAATATACAACCACGATACCGTACTTGAAATAGAAATTGCCGGCTACAATGTTATTTCCGAACTTTTATCGCTTTTTGTACCTGCCGTTTTGAATGACAAACCCGACAATAGGGATAAAAAGCTGATGAGACTAATACCCGGACAATTTGCTGCAAGCAAAGGAACATCTTATGAAAAAGTACTTTCCATCCTGGATTATGTAACCGGAATGACAGACCTCTTTGCTACGGAACTTTACAGAAAAATTTTCGGGATTGATATTCCAAGGCACAGATAAACGGTATATTTTAAACGAGGATATCTGTTTTCAGCCGATTGTCTTTTTAATTTTTAGCAAATGATAAATGAGGTATACTGAAACGCACCCGGACGGATGTCCTTCGGTCGTAAACTTTGCAAATTCTCTTTTATGTAGTTGTCTGAGTTATAGCAAGTCTAACTCGAAAAAATTCGCATTTTCGTTTAGCATCAGTTTATTAGCATTAGATACAATGCTAAAAATATCAAAAAAATCATTAGCATCAAGTAACAACATTTAAAATATTCATTGCCCGGTATTATTCAGTCCGGTATTAAGCTGACGAACAAACCTCTATACTGAAATTCCGTACAGCCAGAGGTATAATAATTAATGAAACAATTAAAAGTCCCGGAGATTTTTAATTATTTGATTTATTTACAATAAAAGTATTATTTTTGATGCAATTAAAGAAAACTGACAAAATTGCTATAAGAAAATAAAGAATTGAAATATCAATGCAGGTAGCATAGATTGAACTGAGAGTATATGACAAAATTTAACGAAGATACAAGAGTGAAAATCCCTTCGATTTTGCATTTATGCAGACTTGGATATGAGTACCTTTCTCTGAAAGATGCGAAATGGGATATTGATACAAATATATTCACTGACATTTTCAAACAATCCATTATAAAAATAAATTCTGACTTTGACGAAGAACAAGCAGAAAGATTGTTGGTTGATATTTCCTTGCTTCTCGATAACGAAGATTTAGGAAAGGCTTTTTACGAAAAATTGATTAGCAATTCGGGAGTAAAGCTTATTGATTTCGATAATTTTGAAAACAATACTTTCAATGTTGTAACCGAACTGACTTACAAAAACGGAGACGATGAATTTAGACCCGATATTATTCTTCTAATTAACGGAATGCCTTTGGCTTTTATCGAGGTTAAGAAACCAAACAACCGAGACGGAATAATTGCCGAACGTGAACGAATAAACAGACGATTTCAAAACAAGAAATTCAGAAAGTTTGTGAATATTATCCAACTGATGGTATTCTCAAACAATATGGAATACGACAACGATGATATTGAACCTTTGCAAGGCGCTTTCTATGCTTCGCCATCTTATAAAAAGCCGATTTTTAATTATTTTAGAGAGGAAGAAACATTTGATTTGTCAAAACTATTGGCGGATGAGAATGATGATTTGGAAAACTTTGTTTTAAAAGACAATAACCTGACAGTAATAAAAAACTCACCTGAATTTCAAACCAACAAAGACCCGAACACACCAACAAACCGAGTTTCTACATCTTTGTTTAGCAAAGACCGATTGGCTTTTATTCTCAAATACGCCATTGCTTATGTTGACGAGAAAAAGGGAATTGAAAAGCACGTAATGCGTTATCCGCAAATGTTTGCCACAAAAGCCATTGAAAATAAATTAGAAAGCGGAATTAAAAAAGGAATAATTTGGCATACGCAAGGAAGTGGAAAAACCGCTTTGGCGTATTATAATGTTCGCTATCTAACTGACTATTTTCAGAAAAAACAAATTATTCCAAAATTCTATTTTATAGTTGACCGTCTGGATTTGCTTATTCAAGCCAAACGAGAATTTGTAAGTCGCGGATTAATTGTTCACATAGTAAATTCAAGACACGAGTTTGTAAAGGACATTAAAACAACTACTGCCATTCACAACGATAGCGGAAAAGCTGAAATTACAGTTGTAAATATTCAAAAGTTTAGCGAAGATGCAAATGTTGTCAGCAAACAAGATTATGATATTAATATTCAAAGAATTTACTTTTTAGACGAAGTTCACCGAAGTTACAATCCAAAAGGTAGTTTTTTAGCAAATCTCACACAGTCTGACCCTAACGCAATAAAAATCGGATTGACCGGAACACCGCTGATTACCAAAGATTTTTACTCAAAAGATTTGTTTGGTGATTATATCCATAAATACTATTACAATGCTTCAATTGCCGATGGTTATACGCTAAAACTCATTCGTGAGGAAATTGAGAGTGATTATAAAATTGTGCTGAAAGAGGCATTGGATAAAATCAAAGTGTTAAAAGGCGATATTCCAAAAAAAGAGGTCTTTTCGCATCATAGTTTTGTGGAGCCTATGCTTGATTATATCGTAGAAGATTTTGAAAAAAGCCGTTTGATTTTTAACGATGCTTCCATTGGCGGAATGGTCGTTTGTGATAGTTCGGAACAAGCAAAAAAAATGTTTGAAATTTTCAATGAAAAATATGCCGATAAAGAATCAAAAGAATTACCACTTTATACTAAGCAAAGTCGAAGTATTGCAGCAGAGCCACCGGCAAGTTACGGAGAGCAATTAGAACAAATGCGCAAAGTCAAAACAGCCGCTTTAATTCTTCACGATATTGGCACAAAAGACGAACGCAAACATTGGGTAGAAGATTTTAAAGAAGGAAAAATTGATTTGTTGTTTGTATATAATATGCTTTTAACCGGTTTTGATGCCAAAAGATTAAAAAAATTATACATTGGACGGGTGATTAAGCGACATAATCTGCTGCAAACGCTTACACGAGTAAACCGGACTTACAAAAATTTCAGATACGGCTATGTTGTAGATTTTGCGGATATTAGAGCAGAGTTTGACGCAACAAACAAACTCTATTTCGACGAACTACAAGAAGAGCTTGGCGATGAAATGGAGCATTATTCCAATCTGTTTAAATCGAAAGAAGAGATTGAAGAAGAGATCAGCGAAATAAAAGAAATCCTTTTCCATTACAATACTGAAAACGCAGAATTGTTCTCACGGCAAATCAGCCAAATTCAAGATCGCAAGATCGTTCTAAAAATTAAAAAGGCTTTGGGGAACGCCAAAAGCCTGTACAATCTAATACGTTTGTTTGGTCATTATGATTTGCTCGACAAAGTTGATTTCAAAAAATTATCACAACTTTACCGGGAAGCTGAAAATCATTTGGCTTTGCTTAATACAAAAGAAGCGCTTGAAAATAATATCGACAATACCAATTTGCTGAATGTGGCTTTGGAAGATGTATTGTTTCACTTTACCAAAATATCGGAAGAAGAACTTATTTTAGCCGACGAGCTAAAAAATACACTTCGAAAAACTCGCGAAACGCTGGCAAGCAATTTTGATAAAAAAGACCCCGAATTTATTTCTCTTTATGAAGAACTAAAACGTTTATTCGATAAGAAAAATCTCGATGAAATTACACAAGACGAAATGCGTAAAAATATCGGAGCTTTAACAAAAATCTACGAAAAAATAAAAGAACTAAACCGACAAAATGAATTACTAAAAGCAAAATATAACAACGACCCTAAATATGCACGCATTCATAAACGATTAGTTGAAAAAGGAACAATATCGGAAAAAGAAAGCAAGATATTTGAGGCTTTGAAATCGGTAAAACAAGATGCAGATTTGCAGGTTTTACAGAATACAAAATTATTGGATAACGAAAGCTATTTTAGCACACAAATGATGCGATTGGTAATTGACCAATTTAAAAATAAGAACAAAATCCCACTAAATGCAGATGCTTCAAAATACATCAATAATTTAGTGGTAAATGAGTATATTAACGAATTTTACGGTAAAGCAGTATAAATATGAAAGATATACAAAATACTGAATATACTTCTTTATTTAACGAAATTAAACAAATAATAGACGAAAGTCGCAAACATATTGCGGTAAGCGTAAATACAGCTATTACCGCCACTTACTGGCATATAGGAAATAAAATCAAAAATACCATTCTAAAAGGAAAAAGAGCAGAATACGGCAAACAAGTTATTTTAAATTTATCAAAACAACTAACAGCGGAATACGGTAAGGGCTGGAGTAAACAACAGCTTCAACATTGTCTCCGCTTCGCGGAGACTTTTCCTGATTTTGAAATTGTCTCTGCACTGTGGAGAGAATTATCCTGGTCGCATTTTAAAATATTGATGTATCAAGATACGGAACTGAAAAGAAAATTTTATACGCAAATGTGCCGCATGGAAAACTGGAGCACAAGAACATTGCAAAATAAAATTGATTCTATGCTTTTTGAACGAACGGCAATAAGCAAAAAACCGGAAGAACTTGCAAAATTGGAATTGCAAAAATTAGCAACCGAAAACAGGCTTTCCATTGATTTGGTTTTCAAAGATCATTATGTGCTTGATTTCTTAAACCTCAAAAATGCTTTTTCGGAAAACGACCTCGAAACGGCAATATTAAACCGGTTGGAACAGTTTATTCTTGAACTTGGTGTTGGCTTTACCTTTGTTTCTCGGCAAAAAAGAATGACTATCGACAATACCGATTTTTATCTCGATTTGTTGTTTTATCACAGAAAATTAAAACGACTTGTAGCCGTCGAATTAAAGATAGGCAAATTTAAAGCCTCTTATAAAGGGCAAATGGAACTTTATTTACGTTGGCTCGAAAAATATGAAAAGGAAAAAGATGAAGAACTGCCCATCGGTTTAATTCTTTGTGCGGAAGGAAATCACGAACAAATTGAATTATTGCAATTGGAAAAATCTAATATTAAAGTGGCTGAATATATTAGTAAACATTTACCCAAAAAATTGCTGGCTGAAAAATTGCATAAATTTACTGAAACGGCAAAGAAAATATTGGAAAACAAAATAGAGAGGTAACAATAAACTATGACAGATATAGATTTCAAAAATAAGGTAATGGCACTGATTGACAACCTGAAAAGCATCAGCGCTAATTATGGTTTGGGCAACGACGGCAACGAGTTTAAGATTATTACACAGGTTTTTCTGTATAAATTTATGAACGATAAGTTTGCCTATCAGGTAAAACAAATTGAACCGAAACTTGCCGAAGCAGAACACCTGCCTGCCGGTCAGGCAGGTTGGGAAAAAGAGTTGAGCAACTATTCCGATGACGATTACGAAATGTTGCTTTTGCAATTGGGTGCCGATACCGCCAAACTAAAACCCGAACATTTTATTTCAAACCTTTTCGACCGCCAAAACGAAAGCGATTTTGCCAAATTGTTTGACGATACCTTAATGGATATTGCCATTATCAATAATGATATTTTTTCGGTGAAAACCGATGGCGGAGCAAAAGTGGTGCTGTTTGACCGAATAACCGAATATATTGCCGACCCGAGTAAACGCGACGATTTTGCACGAGCCCTAATCAATAAAATTGTAACGGTAAACTTTGAGCATATCTTTACCCGGAAATACGATTTTTACGCTACCATTTTTGAGTATCTGATAAAAGACTATAATAAAGACGGTGGCGGAAAATATGCCGAGTATTACACACCCCACGCCGTAGCCAAAATTATGGCGGCTATTTTGGTAAACGAGCCGGTGCAAGATGTTACGGTTTACGACCCCAGTGCCGGTTCGGGAACTTTGCTTATGAGTATTGCCCACGCCATTGGCGAAGACAAATGTACCATTTACTCGCAGGATATTTCGCAAAAATCATCGAGTTTGTTGCGATTGAATCTGATTTTGAACAATCTGGTGCATTCCATACAAAACATTATTCAGGGTAATACCATTTTAAGCCCTTACCACAAAGATAAAAACGGTGAGTTGATGAAATTTGACTATATCGTTTCCAATCCGCCTTTTAAGTTGGACTTTTCCGATTTTAGAGACGATTTGGACAGCAAAGAAAACCACGAACGCTTTTTTGCGGGAATTCCCAAAACACCTAAAAAAGCCGTTGATAAAATGGCGATTTATTCGCTCTTTTTACAGCATATTATTTACTCACTTAGCAAAAACGGAAAAGCAGCCGCAGTTGTGCCCACAGGTTTTATAACCGCACAAAGTGGCATTGACAAAAAAATACGCCAACGCTTGGTGGACAGCAAAATGTTGGCAGGGGTGGTAAGTATGCCGAGCAATATTTTTGCCACCACCGGCACCAATGTTTCCATTCTGTTTATGGATAAAAACAATAAAGAAGATGTGGTGCTGATTGATGCTTCCAACCTTGGCAAAACCGTAAAAGAGGGCAAAAACCAAAAAACCGTTTTAACCCCCGAAGAAGAACAGCAAATTATTGACACTTTTAACAACATAAAAGCTATTGATGATTTTTCGGTAGTAGTAAAATATGATGAGATAAAACAAAAAAACTACTCGCTAAGCGCCGGGCAATATTTTGAGGTAAAAATTGAGTATGTGGATATTACCGCCGAAGAGTTTGAAGCTAAAATGAAAAGCTATGAGGAAAACCTTAGCAAACTTTTTGCAGAAGGTAAAGAGTTGGAAAAGGAAATTATGGGGAATTTAAAAGGGCTTAGGTATGAGTAGAAATATCGAGTTTTGGAGATTGACAGATGTATTAGAAGATATTATAGACAATAGAGGTAAATCCGTTCCAACGGTTGAGAGCGGCTTCCCTTTAATTGCGACAAACTGTATTAAACATTCGAGTCTCTACCCTACTTTTGAAAATATTAGATTTGTTTCAAACGAGACTTTAAAAAATTGGTTTCGAGCACATTTAAAGCCTAATGATATTCTTTTTGTAAATAAAGGAACCCCTGGTAGAGTTTGTTTAGTACCTAATCCAGTTAATTTTTGTGCAGCACAAGATATGATTGGATTTAGGTGTAAAAAAGAAATAATTGATTACAAATACCTTTTTGCAGTTCTGCGTTCATCTTTTGTTCAAACTAAAATAAAAAATTATCACGTTGGACTTGTTATCCCCCATTTTAAGAAACATGATTTAGACAGTATTTTAATACCTAAAAAAAAGAAAAATGAACAAAGAAAAATTGGTGAAATATACGTTGGAATTTCAGAAAAAATAGAGCTCAACAACAAAATAAACCGCGAGTTGGAGGCAATGGCAAAAACCCTTTACGACTATTGGTTTGTGCAGTTTGATTTTCCCTGCCTTCCTTCGGACTACCGTCCTTCGGGGCAGGTAAACCCAAACAGTGAATTGACACGAAAAATTAAAGCTGTTTGTACTTATACTCAAACAGGCGGTTTGCCTTTGCCTGACGGTAAGAAATGGTTTTTGTATGTTTTGCTTTGCAATGACGATAGTTTTTATATTGGCATAACAAATGATATATACCGAAGATATTATGAGCACAAAACCGGACAAGGTGCTAAATGGACTAAAGCACATAAGCCAATAAAAGTAATTCATTTCGAAGAGTTTGACACGCAGCAAGAGGCTGCAAAAAGAGAAAAAGAATTAAAAACAGGTTACGGTAGAACCTGGCTAAAAAGAGAGTATGACAAGTTTATTAAATACGGCTACCCGAATGAAGGCGGTTTACCTGCCCCAAAGGAAGGCATCGGTTCACCTGCCCATCAAACTCGTTTGATGATGGCAGGAAAAATGGTTTACAACAAAGAACTAAAACGAGAAATCCCGGAGGGTTGGGAGGTTGTTAAATTAGGTGATTACGCTGAAATTACAAAAGGTGATTTAATTACAGAAAAAGAAGCCCAAGAAGGTTATGTTAAAGTTGTAGCAGCTGGTTTGAAATTTTCATACTATCACAATAAACACAATAGAGATGAAAACACAATAACCATTAGTGCATCAGGAGCCAATGCTGGTTATGTAAATTTTTGGAGAGAACCGATTTTTGCATCAGATTGCACAACTGTTAGAGGTGGAAATGATATAGAAACTATTATGCTATTGCATTATTTAAAATTATTACAAACACATATTAGTAGTCAAGCAAAAGGTTCAGCGCAGCCACACGTTTATCCTGATGATATTAGAAATTTATATTTTTCAGTTCCGCCTAAAAATCTAATTGAACAATATGGAAAAATTATTTTACCTGCAAATAAGCAAATTGCAAACAATATAAAAGAAAACCAACAACTCTCTGCCTTACGAGATTGGTTATTGCCAATGCTAATGAATGGGCAGGTTACGGTAAAAGAAGCAGAAGAAAAGTTGAGTATGGCGGCAGAACCACAAGCGGAATATAAAAAAGGGTAAGATTATGAGTACAAACTTTAAGGGAGAAAAATTTCCTAATACTGAGGATGCAGAATGCTTTAATTGTACAATAAATGAAATTACAAAATCAATAGCCGAAGAAAATAGGGTTCAAGAAGTTTTAAACAAAAAATTACCTGAAAAGGGGAAACAAATTGTTTACTTCATTTTACGATACTGACAAAAATACAAAAAAGATTGTATATGCAGGTATTTCCAGAAATATAAAATTAAGACTACAGCAGCACACAAATCACAAAAGTGCAAACTTCGTAAGTTTAGCATATTTAATGGGAAAAAAAGTTTTTTTGACCAATTTCCTACCCCAAAATCGTTCCCACGATAGTAGCCGAAAGCAATGATGCCAGTGTTCCGCCGAGCAAGGCTCTCATTCCGTATTTAGAAAGCAAAACTCTTTTGTTGGGAGCAAGAGACCCGATACCTCCGATCTGGATTCCTATTGATGCAAAATTTGCAAATCCGCAGAGCATATATGTTGCCATTATTATTGACTTTGGCGATAAAACGCCTGCTGCCTTCAGGTCTGACAGGCTGACATAACCTATAAACTCCGTCATGATCACTTTTTCACCCAATAGTCGTCCCACAAGTGTAATATCATTGGCAGGCACACCTATTAACCACATTACGGGAGCAAAAATATATCCGAGAATAAACTGCAATGAAAGCTCTTTGTAGGTTCCGTTTGTGCTGTCTGCAATAACCTGATTAAGATGTGTCCAGGCGCCTATCTTCAGTGTGATATAGTTGAACATAGCGATAAAAGCTATGAAAACCAACAACATCCCGGCAACATTAACGGCAAGTTTCAACCCCTCGCCTGTACCGTTTGAGATGGCATCGAGCACATTGCTTCCTATTCTTTCTTTTGGTATCTTAATGTCTTTGTTTATCTCTTCCGTTTGTGGTACCAGCACTTTCGACACGACTACCGCACCGGGGGCAGCCATAACCGAAGCTGTGAGCAGATGTTTTGCAAAAAGCAATCTCTGTACAGGATCATTTCCTCCAAGAAACTCAATATACACAGCAAGAACTCCACCCGCCAGCGTTGCCATTCCTCCAATCATCACAAGGAGAATTTCGGAATTGGTCATTTTCGACAAATAGGCTTTTATCATAAGAGGTGACTCTGTTTGCCCGAGAAAAATATTTCCCGCAACGGAAAGACTCTCTGCACCTGAAAGGTTTAACAGTTTTGTCAGTACCCATGCAAGAGCCCATACAACTTTCTGAATAACACCGAGATAAAACAAAAGACTGGTTAAGGCTGAAAAGAAAATGATTGTCGGGAGTATCTTCACAACAAATGTAACCATTCCGGGTTCTATCTTTCCTGTTACCATTGAAGCAAAAAGAAAGTCAACACCGGCCATTGTGAAGTCCAAAACCTTAACAAAAATCTTCCCGCCGTATTCAAAAAACATTTCAACTGCCGGAATATACAAGACTCCCAGAGCAAGGAATATTTGCATTATCAGTCCTATACCAACCACTTTCCAGGAAACAGCTCTCCTGTTTGTACTAAAGACCCAGGCAATAGCAATCAGAACGACGAGTCCCAGCAATCCGCGCAATAATGTTACAATTGAGAAGGTCGCCTTTTTATCTCTTGCAGGTAATAAATTGGATCTTGCATTTTGTTTGGCGGGCACATCTTGTTTATCAACATTATCACCATGCTGAACCGCGTTTCCGGGGTCAGCCAAAACCTCTTTTTTTACTATGGAGTCTTCACCGGCAGATTGAGCCATAACATGTCCGTTGATATTTGCAATAATTCCGGCAATAATAAAAAAGCCGACAATAATTGATAAAAGTATAATTTTGATTTTCATAAACTATATATTTAAATAGTATAAATCTGATAATAGAGCTTAAAAACTATCATTATAAAAACATTTTTTTGGAATGAGGTCGCGGGGGTGCATAATCAAAGCGTTTTTCTCCTGTTAATTTCATCCCTTATCTTTGATGCTTTTTCATATTCTTCCTTTTCAATAGCCTGTTTAAGCAGATTATTTAACTCCTCCACGGAATACTGTTCATAAATATTACCGGGCTTTCCGGGCTTTTCTTCAGCCGTTTTTTCTTTATCTTTTTCATCTACAATAATACCTGCTTTCGACATAATGCTTTCGTATGTATAAACGGGGCAATTGAACCTTAAAGATAAAGCAACCGCATCGGAAGTTCTTGCATCAATACGGTATTCATGCTTATCGTCCAAACAAACAAGCTCGGCATGAAAGACACCTTCCTGAAATTTATTGATCACAACTTCCTTTATTGTCACTCCGAAAGTTTCGGCAAAACTTTTAAAAAGGTCGTGAGTTAAGGGTCTTGAAGGCTTCATTTTTTCCAGTTCAATGGCAATAGCCTGCGCCTCAAAACCGCCTATAATTATTGGCAGACGGCGCTTTCCACCAATTTCGCCCAATATCAAAGCATAAGCTCCGCTCTGAGATTGGCTGTATGACATTCCTATTATTTCAAGCTTTATTTTCTCCATCACTTTGTCCACTGATATGATTTAAAAATCGCAAATAAAAGTATTAATAATTTCTATTTGCACGCAACTTTATAACAATAAATATAAAAAAATATTAACAATATTCAAATTTACTCAAACAATTACAACATAACACATTGATAATCTTTGAAATCAGGTTATTTAAAACATATTCTAATTTACTATTGCATATATAAAAATACTTGTTATTTTTGCGCCCTAATCATCAATTTAATGAAAAATATGAAACGAATATTATCAATTTTAGGGATATTAAGTGTCCCGGCATTATCATTTGCAAGTGAAGCCGACCTCGTAATACCTGACGGAATGCGAGCGGAAACAATCCTCTATTGGGGATTTCTAATTACAATCGGAGGCTTTTTATTTGGGCTTTTCCAATTCACAAAAGTAAAAAAGATCAGAGCGCACAAGTCTATGCTTGATGTTGCCGATGTAATTTATCAAACAGGTAAGACCTATCTGATTCAGCAGGGAAAGTTTCTTGCTATCCTCTTTCTGTTTATCGGAGCAGCTGTTGCTTTCTATTTCGGCTGGTTATCCGAAGCTCACTTTGGCTTTGGCGGGGTTGCGATGATCCTCGGATGGACAATCCTTGGAATCCTCGGTTCTTATAGTGTTGCCTGGTTTGGTATCAGGATGAATACACTTGCCAACTCAAGAATGGCTTTTGCATCACTCGAAAGAAAACCCATTAAACTTCTCAACATTCCGCTGAATGCCGGTATGAGTATTGGTGTTGTTTTGATTTCGCTGGAGCTTACTATGATGCTAATCATTCTAATGTTTGTCCCCGGTGAATATGCAGGAGCAAGTTTTATAGGCTTTGCAATCGGTGAATCTCTTGGTGCTTCGGCATTAAGAATTGCCGGTGGTATCTTTACAAAGATTGCGGATATCGGTTCCGACCTTATGAAAGTTATCTTTAAAATTGGGGAAGATGACCCGAGAAACCCGGGAACAATTGCCGACTGCGTGGGCGATAATGCCGGAGACAGTGTTGGACCAACGTTGGTCCAACACT
>JALSSR010000284.1 GCA_026984135.1 Bacteroidales bacterium | reverse complement strand
CTGACTTTTATTTCGGGGGAATATTTTTTATCATACGACAAGAGACTTTTAGATTTGATATTTGTATCTGCTTTCACTTCAATAGGGATGATCTCCTGTTTTCATTTATGGGACACCCAAGACGTTTTCTGTATAATTTGATATAACTCGGCCTGTTCATCATCCATCCTTAAAAGTCTTGACTTGGTTTGTTTGGACTCAGGAAGTGTATATGTTATTTCATACATATTGTGTGTAAGCTCCTTTGATCTCTCAATCGATAAATTCGATTTTTCCTTTTTTAAAATCCTTTCAAGCTCTTTATATACAGTATATGCCGTGAATGAAATACAAATATGTGCTTCTATTCGGTGTTTTAGTTTATGATAGATAGGGCGAATGCGAAGATCTGTTTTGGACATTCTAAATGCCTTTTCAATGTGCCATAAGTTGCTGTAGTTTTCCATTATTTGTTTTTTTGACAGCCCGGAATTTGTAATATAGCCCTTTAACCCGTCCCACTGACTGTCTTGTTCATATTTTGAATAATCAATTTCTATCGAAACATCGCCTTGCAATTTTAAATATTTGTTATACCCGCGATTATTGATATTTGACTTAGTTAATTTGCCGGACTTTATTCTTTTTTCTAAACGTTTTAACCCTCTTTCTCTGTTACGTGCATCTTTTCGTGCTCTTTTGTCCGAATAACCAATTATAATCCTTGTATTTTCGCTTTTCTTTATGCTTTTAAGTTGTCCGTCTTTCAGTGTTGTTTTTAATATCTTTTTCTTAATGCTTTTTGATTCGTTTTTTATTCTTGCTCCAATTATATATTGATAGCCATTTTCTTCTAATGCTTCAATATTTTTTCTTGATAAAAGCCCTGAATCGGCAACTACAATAGGCTGTTGCAAGTTGAACCTTTTACTTATATTTTCAAGAAAGGGAATCAGAGTGTGACCTTCGTATGTGTTTCCTTCATAAATATCGTATCCTATTGCATAGCCCCCTAAACCAACCAATAAACCCAAAAAAATCTGAGGTTTGCTATGTTTTCCGTCTTTTGAAAAGCCTGTTTTTCTTAGATCATCCTCATCACTTGCCTCAAAATATAGTGTTGTCATATCATAAAACACAACACTGATACTCCCACCTAATATTTGTTTTGTATGGTTAAATGTGATTTGTTCAACAATGTCCTTTAAGCTGTCGTTGAGCTTGTCCAAAAAGCGATAAACACTATCTATATTAATACTGACACCCTGATAACGGTATAAATAATCAACAGTCTATAATTTGCTTCCGGGAAAAGCCAGCCTGGAAATAACTAAATGCCTGAACAATTCTTCCTCAATTTTATTATATCCAATAGCATTGTATATTTTTCCAAAAATCAATTCCGGCCCCACAACTCTGATACTTGCATTACTCAATGTAGAAAAAACAGCATCAACAATTGTGTCTGTTTCCGATTCAAATAATTGTGGTTGCAAAGTCAATCTTTCAAGTTCCTGCTTGCCCAAATAATATAATTTTTGAATCTCTTGTTCGGTTTTTCCACTACCAACAGTTTTTACAACTTTATACTTACCCCTTGATTTTGAGATGATTTGAATCGAGACACTGCCGGAATTATTTTTCTTTTTTCGCAAAAACATAGCGCAAAAGTACAACGGGACACCCAAATCTCAAAATTAACCCCTATAAATAAAGGGATACAGAGTCTTTTTTGTCAGTGTGCTGAAAACAGGAAAAGACCCGCAATACAATCCGCAATGGCAAAGCTATTTGAAACAGATTGAGGACTTTGCACAAAAGTGGACAGAAAGTCTTAAAAAGGGAATGCAACCGCCGGTTGAGAAAAAGGAAGAGGATTGGTAGAAGAGGAAAATTGATTCCGGTACTGCAGTTTAGAATACCGTTTTCAACATCTTTTCAAGATAATCGGCCATAAAAAGAGGAATATTAAGAGTTTTGTTATCCCTACCTAAATTTTTCAGGGAAAATCTGACTTTTATTTCGGGGGAATATTTTTTATCATACGACAAGAGACTTTTAGATTTGATATTTGTATCTGCTTTCACTTCAATAGGGATGATCTTGTTTTCATATTGAAGGATAAAATCAATTTCCGCCTTATTGCCAGAAGTCCAGTAATATTGTTTTGACCGGAATTGTGATATTAAACTTTGCAAAACGAAATTTTCGGCAAAAGCTCCTTTAAATTCCGTGAATAAACTATTTCCCTGTTGAATAATCCCGGGATAAAGATTTGACATTTGCCGGAGCAACCCCACATCTAATAAATAAACTTTAAATGCAGACAAATCGGAATATGCCGAAAGAGGTAGTGCAGGTTTTCTTATTTTGTTGACGATATGTATCAATCCTGCCCTGCTTAACCACATTAAGGCATTTTCGTATTCTCTTGCTCTTGCACCCGTTTTAATCGTTTGGTATAAAAACTTTTTGTTTTCCCTTAACAATTGCGACGGAATGGATGACCAGACATAATTAACCTTCGGGATTTCATAGCTTCTGATATGTTTTGTAAAATCAAGTCTGTAAGCATTCAGAATGTTTTCCTGAGCTTCCTTAACGTCTTGTATATCACTATTTTCAAGCATTATTTTAATCACTTCAGGCATACCACCGGTGATAAAATACAATTTCAACTTTTCACTTAACAGACTAAAGAAAATATCGGGAATCGGTTGTATTTCCGAAATGCTTTCAAGATAATTGTAAAGACTTGGTTCTGCTTTTCTTAAAAATTCTTTAAAAGTAACAGGGTAGAGAGTAAGGAAATTCACCTGTCCAACCGGAAAAGATTTGTTTCCCGCAAGTGTAATACCAAGTAATGAACCCGAACCTATGATAGGATACTCCGGAGCATTTTCCCTGAAATATTTCAATGAGTTCAATGCCTCGTTGCACTCCTGAACTTCATCGAATATGATAAGTGTGTCTTCCGGTGTGATTGATCTTCCGTTCACTATTGCAAGATTTTCAAGTATTCTTGCCGGTTTTTTCGATGTTTCAAAGAACTGTTTTATCTCAGGCTGTTCGTCAAAATTGAAATATGCAACTTTTTTAAATTCATTGCCTCCGAAATGCTTTAACAGCCATGTTTTGCCAACCTGACGTGCTCCCTGAAGTAATAATGGTTTTCTATTACTTTTGTTTTTCCATTTTAACAAATCCTTATACAAACATCGTTCGATATTCATAGTTTTTCTCCGTTTTATTTTTTGCAAAGATAGACATTATTCAATAAACATAAAAAAAAATCACATAATATGTATGTAAAATGTGATTACTCTCACATAATTGATATGTAAAATGTGTAAAAACTCACATAATTCATACTTATAATGCTGTTTATGGGTTCGGTTTACGACAATGACATTGTATTAAAAACCGATAATCAAGTAAAGTTCTTCCCTAATCCTCCTTTGGCGGCCACACGAAATTCCTTGCATCCGGAAATTGCTTTTCAACTTCAATTCTTAACCACAAAAGCATTTTGATAATCGGTTTAATAGAATCCATCTCGGAATTAAGGTGTTTCAACAAAAGGTTCCACGATCCTATGGAGGCATCAATACCCATCAGTACAACTCTTGCCGAGCCGTCGGAGTCTTTCGGCAAATCTTCGTACATCTCCGGGTCTTCCTCCTCTTCATAAAGGCTTGTTAGAGCACGGTTCAGTTTCACCCAAATTTGAATATGATACCATAGTATTACCTCAACGGCATCGGAGATTTGATTAAGCTCCTTTTTATCCGTTATTCCGGCATATGTAACGGTAGTCTTTTTAGTTTCCTGTATAAAGTCCGTAATCAGGACATCTTTTCTGTCGTCAAACCATTTACCGACAGTATTTTCATATTTTAATGCAACTTTTGAGAGATTACTGTTTTCGGCTTTTTCCCTATTTTCCTCATCTTTTTTCATTTCTTCTTGCATATCCTCATCGTCCATATCAAAATCCCATTGATCGAATGAAAATTCGTTTTTTACAAGTGGTATTTCTTCATCAATAAGGTCGGCCGCTTCCTCAATTGTTTTATTTACCTGTGCCCAAAATTCTTTATTTTCCGCCATTGATTTTTCTATTCTTTTATGCTTTTCAAACTCTTGCATAAAAATTTTTTCGGTTGCAAAAACCCTGCATCTGTCGGTATATTGGCAACGTTCGCACCAACGGTTACAATAGTTGAAAATACCCGGAATAAAATTGCCTTCCGGTTCATTATAAATATCGTCAAATTCCATTTTAATTGTTTTTACAAAGATAATAATAAACCGAAATTTCTCCATCTTTTATTTCATAGGGTTGATTTTTGATGTTATACAAATAAATTTTTAAAATCGTGCTGTTTTCGGGAACGGGTTTTGTTTTTAAACCGTATATGAAATTGCCGGACAAACCGTCCCAATCCGATTTTAATTTATTAAGATAAAAAATATTATATCCCAACATTTTTCTTTTTTTGCCAAAATACTGTAATACAATTGCTCCTCGGTAAGGCTTGGCGGGTGATTCAAATGTCATTTTCAGTGTGGCAAGAACCTCTTTACCCGCAATCCTATTCACCCAGCCGCGATAAATGAGGAAATATTTTTTAGAAATCATTGAATCGGTACTGAAGTTATTTATATGACCGAACCTGACCTTTTTTGCAGGATATTTTCGGCATAACAAATGTTCATTTGATAATTCATTATAGCCCAACGAATCGTAAAGTGTTCGTAATTGCGGGTTTACGTCATAATTTTCAATTAAATAATCATCCGTAATTGAAGCGGAGTCGGCATAATTTATCGGATTGCAAATGCCTCCGGCTCTATAGTTTTGCATTGACCATAAATTGGATGTTAGTTCCCGTGAACCGATGTTCACGGGAAAGCCGTTATCCGTCTTTTTATTTTTTATTTCATTATAAAAAGTTTTGGAAATGCTTTGGTCTTTCCAATATAAACTATATGACAGATTAAGATTTATAAAAAAAAATATGGGAATGGCTAATACGGGAACGGAGATAAACACCAACCTTTTATTACCTGTTTTTTGAATAAGATAGTCAATCATAAATAAGAAACTACCCAAAAACAGGGGAATGAAAAACAGACCTACTCTATCTTCGGGATATTTAATATCAAACAGATAATGTAATGAAATTGTCATTGTAAGATTGAAAAGCAATAAAAGAAAGAAAAGAAGTGCCGGCGACGACAATTCTTTTATTGTCTTTGTACGCCAAATTTTATAAATTCCGGTAACGGCAGTCATTGTAAAAATTATAATTACCATTACGGTAACAAAGTAATGGTGAATGCCTGTGGAAGTATAGAATAACGTCTCAACGGTAACATGGATAAAACTACCGGTAATGCCATACATCAACAGATTTTTCTCCTTCATTACGAAAAGATAAAACAAGGCTAAAGCAAACGGAATAATTCCCAAAACGGTTATAAAAAACAGCTTTACAAATAATTGTCGAAGCTTGTCGCTATTATTAATAATGGCATTAAAAGTAATAACCACAATTGTGAACAGAGCCGTATTAATTAGGGTTAAATTGGCGGCCAGATATAAAAAAATTGAAATGGGAACCAATAAATAATAAATCAATTTATCGTGTTTCACAAGTTGAACCGTAAACCAAATAGATAACATCATCAGGGACATTGACATACCATAACCACGCGACAGTGCCAAATACTCAATGAAAAAATGGTTTGCAATCATTACAATTATGAAAAACAAAGCTATCGTCCTGTTTGTAAATTCAAAAGAAATTTTATAAACGGCATAAAAAAGTAAAGGTGCAAATAAAAGATTCGGTAATCGTAAACTTAACTCCGACAAACCGAATATTTTGTACGATAATATTGATAATGCACTGTTTAAAATATGATTATTTGCATCCAAATCGGCTTTCCAGGGTAAAAACTCTCCAACCTGAATATAATGGAAAAAGGTGGAGATTTCATCAACAACGAAAGGTATATAAATAGCTCTCAGCCACAGGTATAGCCAAATCAGACCGAAGAAGGTAAAAATAAAAGTATTATCAAGTTTAAAATCTTTTTTTCTCACATATTTCCGCTTAACGATAACGAATGCAAAAATAATGTTTTTTTCAAACTTTATAGCTTCCGACCGGGAATCACAGACTTTATAAGCATACAGCTTCCAGGGTAAAAAGTTTTTTGTGTACTTTGACCTGCCTTTGTTATGGTATTCGAGACGTTTCTGAAGATTCTGAGTTTGACCTTTATAGAAACGTCCGTCTTTCTCACTTTGGAGTATGTAAGCAAAATAGTCCATAAATAAAAAAAAAGGCGAATGAACGCCTTCAAAGTTTGTGGAGCATATCGGAATCGAATGCCGACCTTCGGTCGAGCATGCACGATTTTTCAAATCGGCACCGATGACCTCTTGACTGCCAGTCAAACGCTCTTGTCCCGAAAATCCGCAAAACTTTGTTTTGCAATTTGATTTTCGAGGATGCTCGATTTTTACACAAATGAAACATTTGTAAAAATCGGTACCAACTGAGCTAATGCCTGGAAAATCAATGCATTTCTTTATGGTGTTAAAGATTAGGAATTTACGATTATAAAATTGTGTCTTTTAATGAATGCAATAAGTTTTTCTGTGGAGTGAATGTTTTTCGACATTTTTTCAAACTTTATAGCTTCCGACCGGGAATCACATACTTTGTAAGCATACAGCTTCCAGGGTAAAAAGTTTTTTGTGTACTTTGACCTGCCTTTGTTATGGTATTCGAGACGTTTCTGAAGATTCTGAGTTTGACCTTTATAGAAACGTTCGTCTTTCTCACTTTGGAGTATGTAAGCAAAATAGTCCATAAATAAAAAAGGCGAATGAACGCCTTCAAAGTTTGTGGAGCATATCGGAATCGAACCGATGACCTCTTGACTGCCAGTCAAACGCTCTAGCCAACTGAGCTAATGCCCCTAATCCATAATGTCAAATGCTCTTGTCTCGTAAATCAATACACTTCTTTTTTGTGGAGCATATCGGAATCGAATGCCGACCTTCGGTCGTGCATGCACGATTTTTCAAATCGGCACCGATGACCTCTTGACTGCCAGTCAAACGCTCTAGTCCCGAAAATCCGCAAAACTTTGTTTTGTATTTGGATTTTCGAGGATGCACGATTTTTACACAAATGAAACATTTGCAAAAATCGGCACCAACTGAGCTAATGCCCCGGATTTCAGTCTGCAGTCTCCAATCGACAGTCTCCGGACTGAAAGATATATTCAAAAGAACCGAATCGGGTGCAAAAATATAAATTAATTGTAAATTTACCACCTTTTTAAAGAAAGATTTTTTTATGAAACGACTTTTTGCGGCAATAAAGATTTATCCATCCGATACTTTCCTTAAGATGTATTACAGTCTGAAAACAAATCTGAAAAATGACAGGATAAAATGGGTTGACACGAAAAACGTTCATATTACCCTGAAGTTTTTCGGTGAAACAGCTGAAGATAAAATTCCCGGTATTATTTCGGGATTGAATGATGTTGCCAGCGTTCACCCCTCATTCGGTCTTAAGATTGAAAATGTGGGTATTTTCGGAAGCTCATACAAACCGCGTGTTATCTGGTTCGGAATCCGGGAAGATCAAAAATTGATTGAACTTGCTTCGGATGTTCTTGATGCTATGGACGGAATAGGCTTTATGCGCGACAGACAGAATTTCGTACCGCATTTGACTGTAGGCAGAATAAAATTTATTGATGATAAAAATCGTTTTCGGCAAATAGTTGACAATTACGCATCGAAAGATATTCAGGAACAGAAAGTATCCGGTTTTAATCTTTACGAAAGCATACTAAAACCTCAAGGGCCGGAGTATAAGATAGTTAAGGAGTTTCAACTTGGAGCATAAAACCCGTCAAACTACAAATTTCAATTCGCTTTGCGGGGTACGGGTATCCATATCAAGTCCGCGGTTGCGATGGTCTATGATTTCGGCGGTAACGCCGGTCATTCGTCCGATTAAAAAGATGAAAAAGCCGATTCTTTGCATATCCTCGTCACCAATCCTGTTTTCGCTGTATGCTTTCCACATCAGTTTCAGAGAAATAACCGCAATGACGGCATCAATATTCACACAATAAACATTTTTCGATACTCCTTCATTATAAAGTGACTGCACCAGATTATGGTAGAACTCCCAAAAAATATTTCCGATTTTTTCTTCTTTGAATCTTTTGTAGATAAAATCTTCACGGGGATCAATATTTACCTGCTTGCCTTTGAAAACCGGATGGTTAACGCAGGGAATTCGATCGTAGGATGTGGCACCGCTCCGTTTTGCCTCTTCCTTATAATTTTTATATCGGATTGCCACTTTCTTTGAAATTTCTTCCACATTCACAACGGTGGTACTTTCCGGTTCCGTTATTTCAACACCGTCAAATGATTTTAACAGAAATTGTATCGCTTCATATCCGTTGCCACCGTGAGACAACCCGGTATTTGAAAGGAATCCAGCATAAGCGGTGCTGATATTGTTTCGTGCACTGACGCTCTCTTTAGCACCTTTAGCACTGATTGTTCCCGGTCCGTTAGTCAGTGTCAGGCCTAAGAGTGCTTGAAATTCCTTGAGCCTGTTTCCTTCGGGAGCTTCCCCGAAAATAGCGTGATAAGCCGTTTGTGTAAAAGAACCCTCCAAATATTTAAAATCCTTTCTTTCCCTGATTGCCGAAAGCACTTCATTATCAAAATTACTTATTCCCATCCAGGTGACCATTTGAGCCTCAATGGCAAGATATGTAAACATATTTTCAGCCGTTTCCCTGCTGATTTTTTTCAAAACAAGAGCAGGCAGACTAATGCTAACAAAGATGGAGGTTATCAGGAATAGTGCGGGATTTTCAAGGAGATTTTCCTGCGCATAGCGAGCTGCATAATAAATGATGTTACCTTCACCGTATTTTGACAGCATTTTTTCAATAAGATAGTTTTCAAAATCCTCCGGTTTTTTATTTCCCGAGGGGATGAATTTTCGTGCCGTTTCCTGAGCTTCTTGAAAGTCAACTTTATGATCGTACTCTTTGATTCCGAGTTCGACGAAAATATCAATTAGCGCTTTCGCATATTTACGCGACAGTCTGAAACGGGGATGGTCGCCGAGAGTACCTACTGCACTCAACAAGGCTTCATTGGGAGTAGCCCCGTTATTAAGGGCATTTCTCATTGTTTCAAATGCAAAAGTTTCGGATTTTGAAAGATAGTTGAGGCAGATATTAACAAGTTCGAGTTTTTTTTCCTCGGGTTTCATTTTAGTTATTGCAAAGAGCATATTACTTTCGAGGGGGTTATCAATCAGGTCAATAACCGGTATTCCGTGTAGTTCCGCAACCTGTGTTTCAGGGTTGATACGTGAGGCTCCCGATGCATTTCTCATTCTTTGACGAAGAAAAGTAGCGCCAAGTTGTCGCTGAGCATCTTCAATTTGTTTGTCATACGGCGGGATTGCCTTTGTCAATTCAAGTTTCAAGTTAGGCGGCAGCTTCCATCCGAAATCTTTTCCCATCCACAATTTGAGCCCCAAATTACCTGTCGGTTCAAAATCATTTTTATTACCGTAAAGGGTTAAAAGAGCTTTAGCGGCAGCCGGGATATGTTGTATGGATACAACCCTTACACCGCGTTTACCGACTCTGTCGGGATGCGTGGGGTCAAACACCGGCACTCCGAAATAATCATCAAACCATTTTTCTTTGGATTCGGCATCGTCGTTGGAATCGGCTAATGCACCTGCGTGACCCACAGCCCGCGACAGATTGGCTTTCCACCGTCCCGTTACACAAGCAACTATCGGTTTGTCAAATTCAAACTTACCTTCCTCAATCCAATCAAGAGCCTGTTTTTCATAAAAGCCGCCCGGTTCGACATACAACACCGCAAGCTTTGTACGATCGTCGTTTTGTACGGCATTCAGAAATTCCGCTGCTGCAAACTGAATGATAATATCTTTACCCGAGCTGACAATAGTTGTCGTGCCTATACCTTCGGTTTTAAGATATTCCGCAATGGTATTTCCGAAATTACCCGAGTTTGAATGAATTGCCACGGAACCTTTCAGAAGTGTCTCTTCCGGATTGTCGCCTCCGAGAGCTCCGCCTATTCTGACATGATTCCACGAATCGGCAATACCCAACGAATTTGCCCCGAAAACATCAATTTCATTGGTTTGGCAAATGGCACGTATCATTCTTTGATCTTTAACGCTTATTTTTTCGGTAACGATAATTATTTTCTTCAGGTCGCTCTGCCCCGTACTTTTGTAATGACACAGTTCGGAAACGGCATAAAAGACTGCTTGTGGCGGGAGATAAATGACTCCCGTATCGAAACTATGTCTTTCCACAACTTCGGCAAGACGCGAGTAAACAGGGATATCTCCGGCAGGTGTTTGCAATTCTCCCGGACGACCGTATTGTACTCCGGCAACAACATTTCCTCCGCTGTATGAATGTGAAACAGGAGTGACTTTACGGCTTTCGTTACCGAGAATATTCATCACTACTACCCTGTTTTCTGTAGTGGCAACCTCTTTCAGGCTTTTTATTCCCACAAAATACGGAAAAGGATTATCTGTTTTGACCATTATTTTGATTTTTTTTAATTATTACTGTTCTAACCACTTTATCAACTCTCAATAATTCCGATTCAATCTCCGCTTTCCGATTCAACCGATTCAACCCCGCCTCATTCGGATTCGGGCAGGCAATTTACCGATTCAACCATTTTCCCTAATTCCCTCCCAAACACCTGCGAGGTTTTTCTCACCCACGAGCTATCTCTCAAACCTCACAGAAGCCTCCTAACCGATTTGCCTTTTCCCCCTATCATTTCTATTTTGCAGCATCCAATTGTCAACATCCACAGCATACTGAATTACCTCGAGCATTGAGGAGTCGTAACCGAAAAATTTATAAGGTATTTCCAGATTATCAAGAATATTTGCGGCATAGGAAAAACCCTTTATCAGATTGGGCCCGCCTCTTCCTGCTATCACATATATTTCGGGCTTACCGTTTGCCGCCGAATAATCGCGCAAAGCATCAAAAATCCCTTTAAACGTGACATAGATATCGGTATTATTGGCTTTTCCACCGATAACAAGTAAGACGTTAGTATTTTTCAACCAGTATTTGTAAGTTATGGAAGCAATGTCATACATTTTTTCATAGGGAGGGTTTCCTCCGAAATCGCTTGAAATTGTTGTTTTTGTTGAAAGAACTTCGGTAGCGGCACTGTTTGCACCTCCGCCGAACATAAAAGGAGTTATCGTGCCTTCGGGATTGATGACAACCACATCACTTTGCCCCTGATAAGTCCTTAACTGATTGATTTCGGCTTCAAAATCCGTCAGGTCGGTATGGAAGACTTCAGAAGGAATATTCAACCTTTTGTATTGTGGATTATCCTGGTCAAACTGAGCTTTAAAATCACAAGCTATGGGAATCAGCCGTCCGTTTACATTTTCCATTCTTATGGGATTTATTTCCAGCGTTGTAAATCCGAAATCATTATACAGATTCCACAAATTGGGCAGATACTGTGTTAACGGGCTTATAATTTCCGGAGGAGCATTCAATTGAGTTAAAGCATCAATAATATGATAGGATTTCAGACCGGTTATTGCATCAAACGAGCCTTCAAAGATCATACTTTTGTCAAGTTCTTCAATATCAACACCACCGTGATGAGTCATTGTGAAGTTCACACGCCGGCTAACGGTTGAAACGGAAAAGTTGAAATATATTTCGTAGGAGGAGGGAATAAACTCTTCAAAAGTCACACCGTTTGACCGGATGCGTTCATTATGAAAAAAGTGTTCGGCAAAATATAGACTTTGCTTTGCTTTGAGGGCATCGCCAACCGTACCGACTATTTTCACCAGACCTGCTTTACCCTTTTTCCCAACTCCACCGTAAAAAACCGGTTTCACAACACATTTTCCCCTTTTATGGATAAGATCCTCGATTTCGTCCATTGTAGCATCAGCATCAAGAATTTCCGGTATGGGGAAACCCGAAAGACTTAAAATCGGTGCTCCGTATTTCATTCCTGTTATTCGCATAATTCAATTCGTTTGGATAAAATAATATTTGGCTTCCGTGATTTAAAAAGTGAAACTTGACAAATATATGAATTTTTTTTTAAATAGACATTTGAAAAAATAAAAAACCCGTAATGCATCAGCAATACGGGTTTGTTTTTTAATTCGTTTAATACTAATCACTTTCCATCATTGCCGGAATCAGGCTTTTTCACAAGAAAATGACTTATTACCAGCGCAAGACCGCCAAAGAGGAAGATCATTGAGAAGTAGGCTGCTTCAGGAACATCCGCAAATGATTCTGTAACTGAAAGGACATTCCCTATTAATATTCCCAGCGCAACACCTATAAGCAGAAGTCCATATTTTAGGGATAGTTCGCTTGAAGTTTTATTGCAAAGATATTTTTCCGGGTCAAGTCCGCGTTCAATTACCGACATACGTTCCTTTTTTCTGTTTGAGAGGTAAACGATTCCGAGGATACTTCCAAAAATAACCGACAGGATTAAAACGGGCTGTAATGTGATCATAATTTATTTTTTTAAATTTAAAACTTACTTTTTCACATATTTTGACGCCCTGAAATTTTATAGGTTACAAATTGTTCCGATGTAAAACATTTTGTCTATCTTTAGCCATATTATTTGGTGTAACCGAAGGGTTATCAAAACGTCTAATCAACAAATGGCAATCAATAAGGATCAAATATACATTGATAAGGTTATCGGGGGTGATATGTCGGCCTATAGTTATCTGGTTGACAAACATAAGGATATGGCCTTTTCGGTTGCTTTACGAATTGTCAGAAACCGTGAAGATGCAGAGGAGATAGTGCAGGATGCTTTTGTGAAAGCGTACCGTAATATGGAGAGTTTTAGAAATAAATCGAAATTTTCGACATGGCTCTACAGGATTGTCTTTAATGCGGCTGTATCGCGAACAAGAAAGAAGCAATTGGAGTCAACGGACCTTGACAGTTATGTGGTTGATAATTATACAACCGATGAAATTAAAGAGAATGTAAACAGACTTGATCTTGAAGAACAGAAAATTCTGGCAAATAAGCTGATAGATGAACTTCCGCCTCTGGAATTTACTCTTATTAATCTGTTTTATCGAGAAGAATGTTCAATTGAAGAAATAAGTGAGATTACAGGATTGTCGGCATCGAACGTAAAAGTGAAACTGCACCGTATCAGGAAAAAATTATATGGTGAGTTACAAAAAATATTGAATAAAGAAATAAATACGATATACTTATGAAAGATAATAATATGACACGGGATGATTTTTTGAAAGAAATCCTTGGGGAGACAAAGCTTGAAAGTCCTTCAATTGATTTCACTCACAGGGTAATGACGGATATTGAAAATCTCGAAAATGAGTCAGTATCAATAACCGGTTTCATACTCAGTAAAATTTGGTATGTTGTTCTTGCGGTTATGATAATTGCGGTTGTTGCCGGAGTTTTATATTTTACACCAGGCTCAAGGGAGATAATCTCGAAGGAATACAGACCCCTGATTTTTGATATACCACAAATTGTACTAAATAATTTCCGTAATCTGCTTAGTTCAGTCAAAGTTTCTTCAGTAACGGTCGTTATCCTTATTTCCATCGCTTCGGTTTTTATTGCCGATCAGCTTGTCAGAAAACCGGGCAGAAGGAGTTTTTTGTTTTAAATAATTATTCCCGTATAATATTGTTTTTGCTACTTTTGACCCCATAAAACTAAATGACTGATGGATAGTAACAAAAAACAAACAAAGGGTTTGAATAAGGAAGAATCCAAATCCTTGAATTTTCTTGAAGCAATTATCGAAGAGGATATTAAAAACGGGAAAAACGGAGGCAGGGTACATACGCGGTTTCCGCCGGAGCCAAACGGATACTTACATATAGGACATGCAAAGTCCATTTGTCTGAATTTCGGTCTGGCACAAAAATATAACGGAAAGACAAATCTCAGGTTTGACGATACAAATCCGACTAAAGAGGAGGAAGAATACGTGCAGTCAATAATGGAGGATGTTAAATGGCTTGGTTTCGACTGGGAAGAGAGGCTCTTTTATGCATCCGATTATTTTGATCAGTTGTATGAGTGGGCCGTTAAACTGATAAAAGACGGAAAAGCCTATGTTGACGAGCAATCTTCCGACGTAATCAGCGAGCAACGCGGAGTACCTACAAGACCCGGAACCGAAAGTCCGTTTAGAAACAGGCCCGTGGAGGAGAGCCTCGACCTTTTCGAGAGGATGAAAAAGGGAGAATTTCCCGACGGCTCAAAAGTGTTGAGGGCAAAGATAGATATGTCGTCACCAAATATGCATATGCGCGATCCGGTGATGTACAGGATTTTACACGCCACTCACCACCGTACCGGCGACAAATGGTGCATCTATCCTATGTATGACTTTGCACACGGACAATCGGATTACATTGAAGGAATAACTCATTCCATTTGTACTTTGGAGTTTGAGATACACCGTCCGTTATATGATTGGTTTCTTGATCAAATAATTGATACCGAATACCGCCCGAGGCAAATAGAGTTTGCCAGACTCAATCTCACCTACACGGTTATGAGCAAAAGAAAACTTCTCGAACTCGTTAAGGAGGGATATGTTAACGGTTGGGATGACCCGCGGATGCCTACAATTTCGGGATTGAGACGGCGGGGCTATACTCCGGAATCCATCAGAAATTTTGCCGACAGAATCGGGGTTGCAAAACGTGATAATATTATTGATGTGGGACTTCTGGAATTTAGTGTCAGAGAGCATCTTAACAAAATCACTCCGCGAATATTTGCCGTTTTGGACCCTTTGAAAGTCATTATTACAAACTATCCCGAAGATAAGGTTGAGGAACTTGAACTGGAGATAAATCCCGAAGACGAATCAATGGGAACCAGAAAAGTGCCTTTCGGCAGGGAATTGTACATAGAACAGAATGATTTTATGGAAGACCCTCCGAGGAAATTTTTCCGTCTTGGGCCTGGCAGGGAAGTGAGACTAAAAGGAGGATATATTATTAAATGTGAGGATTACAAAAAGGATGAGAACGGGAATATTATTGAACTTTATTGTACTTATGATCCTGAAACCAAAAGCGGTTCGGGAAGCACCCGGAAAGTGAAGGGAACTTTACACTGGGTTTCGGTAAAACATGCTTTAGATGCGGAGGTGAGGCTTTACGACAGGCTTTTTATAAATGAAAATCCCGATGAAACGGATGATGATTCAAAAGATTTTAAATCGAACATTAATCCCGATTCTTTGAAAGTTATTACCGGGAAAATAGAACCAGCGGTATTGGAGCTTAAGGAGATGGAAAAATTTCAATTCCAAAGGCTGGGATATTTCTGCATTGATCCGGACTCAACCGAAGAAAAAATTGTCTTTAACAGAACTGTTACTCTCAGGGACTCCTGGGCTAAGAAAAACAAATAGTTTATTTAAGGCGAAAAGCAATGCCTACGGTAATGTTAAATGTAGCAATATTCTGTTTAAAACTTTGAGTGTTCACGGAATTCATAGTTGGTTTACCGGCAGCGTAGTCTGCTGTTGTTATGAATGAAATTACGCGTCCAAGATGCAATCTTATAACTCCACCTATATCATAAGCAAAAGCTATTCCGCTTGCTTCATAATTTAATGACGGCACTTCTACAGTGGCATTCATAAGTCCGCCCATAATCCTGATATCGTAATCAATTCTTTCGGAAGGAAAAGATACAAGCAAACCTCCAAGCATATATCCGTGCGACCAAATACCATCGTCAAGATACTTGATAGTGTGTGCTGCTCCGTTCCAAAGACCGGCAATTCCAATATTTTTGGAAAATCGATATCCAAAATTAATAAGATTGAATTGAAATCCGGTTTTTGCAAGCCCTGCTTTAGGATTATTTAAATCGTCACTACCGAAGTCACCTACCGGAATGGCAGGCCCCAGTGACAGAGCAATGTAGCCTTTACGTTCTTTTCGCACCTCTTTATATTTTTTTTCAGGAACATAATCACTCTTACTTTTGAATATATCCTTTGTTCCGTTGGAATAGTCAATTTCGGCAACTGCCGCCCTTTCGACGAAATAATCAGGTCCGTCAATATTTTCAAGTCTTTTATATTTAACCACATCAATACCAACTTCCACCACCTTACATTTTATTGTTGAGCCGTCGGTTTTTAAGATTATATCCTGAGAATGAGAAATTAAGCTAAAAGAAATAAAAAGAATGAGCAGAGGAATAAATTTTTTCATATTTTGACTTTTTAAAAGGAGAAGCAAAAATATAATAATTTCAGTTTAAGGGAAAAAATTATTAATAAAAAAATTATTGATATGAAGATTTTATACCTTTGCACGCGCAATGCCCGATGGTGTAATTGGCAACACGTCTGACTCTGAATCAGAAGAGTCCAGGTTCGAGCCCTGGTCGGGCAACAAAAGCCTCCACAAAGTGGGGGCTTTGGTGTATAGACCGGGGCGAGAAGTTTACCCCGATAGCGTAGCAATTATCGGGGAGCCCTGGTCGGGCAACAAAAGCCTCCGTGAAGCGGGGACTATTGACCCGTAAGGTTAGCCCGGCCTGCGGGCAGGATAGCCTTGCGGGTCTATCCTTGAAAACCTGCATAGCAATCAATATTCTTTAAAGGTTCACCCATTTAAAAACTCCCGGTTTAATAAATTCCTTAAACTTACCGAAAGGAATAAAAATATCCGTAGTCCCGGCCGAAAAAGGAGCTATTTCGTAAACGTTATAAAAGAAACCTATTCCGTCGTTGTTGATATAATAATCGTTTGAAATATCTATTGTATCGTTGAAAAAGCCCGACTCGGTTAATTTTTCTTCATCTTTTATTCCGTTCATTTTCCTTAGCCCGGAGTTTACAAGATTTTTCAGTTTCTCTTTGTATCCGGGCTTCAAAAACGCATCAAGGGTAAGTTGTCTGCCTGTTTTAAGGTCGAAGATTGAAAATTCACTCATCAGTATTCCGTGCGAACTGCCTGCGTTAACAGCTTTTTCATATTTCAAAGAGAGGATATCATTTTTGTTATAAAGAACATTCATTGTGATACTTTTTTCCCATACAAAAGATGCCGTGTTTGAGAAATCCTCTATTCCGTCGGTTGAAGTTTTATATTGCCTGAAAAATTCGGTTTTAAGATTTTCCATAAACCGTTCAGGTGATTTTATTATTGTGTTCTCCTCCGAAAGATGGTTTGAGATTGTCTTTTTAACGGAATCGCCTACAGGTCCCGATACATTTTTCGGATAGAGAACAGCCACATCAATTTTTGCCTGTGGTGCACTCTTTCCCGTCAATCCGTTGATGAGATAATAATTGTCATATAAAGTGTAACACCATAGCGGAAAACTACCTTCGCTGTAATCAATTTTCATCTCAAAGGGAAGCGGTTTGTCCCTATCGCTTTTTAACCAAGTTCCGCTGATATTTCCGTTGGAATCAATGACACCTGAATACTTTGAATTTACATTGCCGTATTCATAAAAAACAATATTGTTTCCTCCAACCTTTCCCTTTATCGGAATTGTTTTACTGTAATGACTGATTTTTTTCGTCTCAGGCTCAAGAAAATAATAGAAATAGAAACCCGAAACATTATTACGAATACATTGCATATCAGCAACGATAACCATATTTTTACCCATTTTGCCGTTGTAATGCCTGTAAAAATTTACCGGTGCCGTGTTTTGAGCATTTATTAATGTTGATATAAAAGACAATAATAAAACAAGCAGAATACCAACTCTTTTTATTTTACAACTCTTTTTCTTCATTGGGGTATGTGTTATTATTCATTGAAAGAGTAATCAAAACCCCAAATCCGCAATTATATTGTCAATTCTTTTTTCCAGTAGAGTATTAACCTCTTCAAACATATTTTTGTTTTTGAGTTTATCTTTCACGCTGAAATAAAATTTTATTTTGGGTTCGGTACCGGAAGGTCTTACGGAAATCTTACTGCCGTCTTTGAGGAAAAACTGCAAAACATTGGATTTCGGGAGGTCAATGTTGCTCTCTTTTCCGGTCACTGTGTCCGTCTCTTTACCTGTAAGATAGTCTTTTATCAAAACCACCTCCGAATCGTTTATCCGTTTGGGAGGATTTGCACGGTATTCTTCCATCATTTTCCGAATCTCTTCGGCGCCCGCTTTTCCTTTTCTGACAATGGATATAAGTCTCTCCTTGTAAAATCCGAATTCAGTGTAGATATCCGGTAACAGGTCATAAAGGGTCTTGCCCTGATCGGCTGCCCAGGCAGCGGTTTCGGCTATCATACAGCATGATATGACGGCATCTTTATCACGGACAAAATCGCCGACAAGATAACCGTAGCTCTCTTCGCCACCGCCGATAAATTTTTTCTTTCCTTCAAGCAATCTTATGATTTCGGCAATATATTTAAAGCCTGTCAGGGTGTCATAAGTCTCAATACCGTTTTTATCGGCAATATCTTTAAGAATTTCGGAAGTAACAATTGTTTTTACAATGTATTCATTTCCTGTAACTTTTCCTTTCTCTTTCCATTTTTTCAGCAAATAGTTAATAAGAAGCGTTGCGGTTTGGTTACCGTTTAGGAGAACAAATTCACCTTTATTATCTCTAACCGCAATTCCCACCCTATCGGTATCGGGGTCGGTAGCCATAACAATGGCGGCATCTGTCTCGCGTGCTTTGTCAAGTGCCATAGCGAGCGCAGCCGGTTCTTCGGGATTCGGAGATTTAACCGTCGGGAAATTACCGTCCGGGATATCCTGTTCGGGAACGTTGATGATATTTTGAAATCCGAAAGCTTTCAAACCTTCGGGAACCAATTTTACTCCGGCACCGTGAATAGGTGTATAAACTATCTTCATATCTTTCTGTCGCTCAATTATTTCCGGCGACAATGAAAGTCCTTTTATATTTTCAATATAAACCTTGTCAACATCTTCTCCTATTATCTCTATCAAATCGTCATTCCTGTCGAATTTAACATCGTCAATATTTTTTATCTTTTTAACTTCATCAATCACATTTTTATCATGTGGTGCAACCAACTGCCCGCCGTCTTCCCAATAAGCTTTATAACCATTATATTCCGGCGGATTATGGGACGCTGTGATAACAACTCCAGCCTGACAGCCGAGATGTCGAATTGCGAAGGAAAGCTCCGGCGTGGGACGCAGGTCATCAAACATATAAACTTTTATCCCGTTTGCCGACATTACACTTGCAGTAGTATTTGCAAAAAAGGTATTGTTGTTCCTGGAGTCGGTCGCAATGGCAATAGTGATGTCCTTTTTATCCGGAAACATCTTTTTCAGATAGTTGGCAAGTCCCTGAGTTGCCATCCCTACAGTATATTTATTCATTCTGTTTGTTCCCACTCCCATAATTCCTCTGAGTCCGCCGGTGCCGAATTCCAAATCTTTGTAAAAAGCTTCGGTAAGCGCTTCGGGGTCGTTTTCAATCATCTTCCTTATTGCGGCTTTTGTGTCTTCGTCATAATTACCGTCGAGCCAAACTTGTGCCCTTTTCAGTATTTCATTGTCTATCTTGGTATTGTCCATATCTTTAGAAATTTAAAGGTTTTCCGTTGAAAATTATTTGTTTGGCAAAAGTATTAAAATATTACCATTCAAAAATTATGAATAGTTTAAAAATTGTTAACGACTCACTTGCTACCGTCCATAAACTGAAAGTTCCGGGATGGGGAACGGGAACATCTGTAAGGTATAACAACCGGGAGGGAACAGGAGTTGCGCTGAAAGATATTAAAAAGTTTCCGGAAGACTATTATTTTCTTTTGGTTGATGTTGACGAAACCGATAAAACATAATTCGATATTGTCTTTTTGTTTTCAGGGATTATTTATTGGGAAACGTAAAGGTTAAGTTTTCTCTTCGATTTCCTTCAGGCATTTGGCAAGGCTCTCCTTCCATTCGGGAATGTGAATATCGTATTTCCGTTTTATCTTCGATTTGTCCAACACACTATATTGCGGGCGTTTTGCAGGTAATGGATATTGATCGGTTGAAACCGGATTCACTTTGCATTCCAATCCGCTCAGGTTTACTATTTCCTTTGCAAAATCATACCAACTGGCAACTCCTTCATCGGAATAGTGTAAAATTTCTGTCCCGCGGGGTAAATCTGCAAAACGGGGTATGAGTTTTAAAATAGTTTCCGCAAGGTCGGTGGCGTAAGTGGGTGCCCCGGTTTGGTCGTTCACAACGTTTATTTCATCTCTTTCGTTTGCCAACCGTAATATTGTTTTCACAAAATTATTTCCGAACTCGGAATAGAGCCACGAAGTACGCAATATAACAGCCTTTGTTGAATTGGCTATAACTGCTTCTTCACCCTCCAACTTGGTTTTTGCGTAAACACTCTCAGGGTCCGGTTCGTCATTCTCTTTGCAGGGTTTATCACGTTTCCCACCGAAGATAAAGTCGGTTGAAATATGGATAAAAAGCAGGTTATTTTCAGCAGCGGCTTTAGCAAGCAGTCCGGGAGCTGCCGCATTTATCAGATAAGCTTTTTCAGGCTCCTGTTCGGCTTTGTCAACTGCCGTGTAAGCGGCACAATTGATTATGGCAGCGGGGTTGCTTTCGGAAATGAATTTGCGAATCTCCTCAAGTTTTGTAATATCCAGTTCTTCAATGTCTGTATATATAAATTGAAAATTCCGATATAAGGAAGATGATTTTTCAACTGACCTGCCGAGCTGTCCGTTGCTGCCTGTTACTAAAACCTTCATAATTGAAATTTTTGCAAAAATATATCTAAATTTACTCAGAAAAATAAAAATTTTATTCATTAGTAATGGATATATTTTGTAATTTTATCCATTACTAATAAAATGCAATACCCTTGAAATACTCAATTGTCTTGGCAAGTCCTGTTTGCAGCTCTATTGACGGCTGCCAGTTAAGTTCTTTGTTGGCAAGTGTAATATCGGGCTGACGCTGAAGCGGGTCATCTTCGGGAAGAGGCTTGTATATCAATTTCGACTTTGAACCGGTCATTTTAATTACAAGTTCAGCCAATTGCTTTATTGTAAATTCATTGGGATTACCCACATTGACAGGGCCTGTAAAGGAATCCTGTGTGTTCATCAGTTTTATCATTCCGTCAATGAGGTCGTCAACATAGCAGAAACTTCTTGTCTGCGAGCCGTCACCGTAAATTGTAATATCTTCATCTTTAAGAGCTTGCACGATAAAGTTGGAGATAACCCTTCCGTCATTGGGATGCATTCGCGGGCCGTAGGTGTTAAATATTCTCATCACCTTTATCCTGACGTTGTTTTGCCTGTGATAGCTGAAAAAGAGTGATTCCGCACATCTTTTTCCTTCATCGTAACAGGAACGGATTCCGATGGGATTAACGTGTCCCCAATACTCTTCCGTTTGCGGATGTACCTGTGGGTCACCGTAAACTTCGCTTGTGGAAGCCTGCAATATCTTAGCCTTCACCCTTTTGGCAAGACCCAGCATATTTATAGCACCCATAACGGAGGTCTTTATGGTTTTAATGGCATTATACTGATAATGAACGGGTGAGGCAGGACAGGCAAGGTTGTAAATTTCGTCAACCTCAATAAAAAAAGGCATGGTCACATCATGCCGTATAACCTCAAAAAAGGGATTATCCATCAAATGTACAATGTTTTCCTTACTTCCGGTGAAATAATTATCAAGGCTTATGACTTCATTTCCTTCGTTGAGTAACCTTTCACAAAGATGGGAGCCGAGAAATCCTGCACCGCCTGTTACTAAAATACGTTTTTTCATTTATTCCTGCTCAATGAGTTTTGTATTAATCTTTGATAACATAATCGTAATATAATCCTTTAATTCATTAAAGGTCATATCCTGTGTTTCATTACTAATTTTGATACGTATTTCCCGCATCATCTTAACAGCGTTAAATTCTTTTTCATTTTTAATAGTCTTAGTCTTCTTCATATCTAATTAAATCTTTTGGACTTCTTATTTCCAGTAAAGCATATCCAAGTCTTAAATTAATTGAATTATATCCTTTTATTCGTTCAAGATTAACAATATGTTTAAAATTCCAACTTGCTAAAACATCCACTTTGTTTATTGTTGCTAATGCAATATGTCTGCAATCTTCTATACTTGTTTTGCCAACTACTTTTTCTTTTACATATGTATTGGCAAGATTAAAAACTTCTTCATTAAGTTCTACTCTGATAAATTTTTCATTTGGATATTTCAATAACAAATCTCTAACGTAATCTGGTGCATATAGTAGTTCAATATCTAATAAATCTGAAACTACAAAGATGACTTCACCCTTCTCAAACCTTTCAAATAGTTTTATTGTATCCTCTCTGAATTCTTCATCAAAGTAACCACCAACGATTGATGTATCAATATAAATCTTTTGTTTCATTAATATCACAAAGATACAAATAAATGTTAATAGAACTAATAAATAATAAAATATTCCTCAAAATGCATTAACCACAAAGTAATATCCCATAATAACCGAAATAACAAGTTTCATAAGGGTTCCGGCCACGAATCCGAGGAATGAACCAAGTCCGGCTTTCAAGGCGTCGTTTCCCTTGGCTCCGTTTATCAGTTCACCTGTTACAGCCCCGAGAAAGGGGCCTACTATCAATCCGACGGGAGGAAATAAAAAGATACCGGCAATAACGCCTATTCCCGCACCCCAAACTCCTGCTTTCGTACCACCGAATTTTTTGGTTCCCCACATAGGTACAACATAATCAAGAAAAGTAACACCTGCCGTAATCAACGCCCAGATAACAAGAAACCGTGTCGTAAAAGAAGGTTCGGAAGTAAACCGTAGCAATAACAGAGCAACCCAGCTAAATACCTGCCCCGGTAATACCGGTAAAACGGAACCGACTATCCCGACAATGACAAGCAAAGAACCTATAACGGTAATTATGATGTCTCCGGTTGTCATTAATACTCTACTTTTGAGTCGAGATCAATCCACTTTTTGAAAACATCCGCCGCTTCCTCCTTCAATATCTGTGTGGTTGGGATTTTTCTCTCGTTTACAGGTAATTTCAACTCCTCATAAATAAAAGAGTCGTCAAAACCGGCATCAGAAGCATCTTCTCTGCCGGCTGCAAAATAGAGTTTTTCAGGCCTTGCCCAGTAGATAGCTCCGAGACACATCGGACAGGGTTCGCAACTTGAATATATTTCGCAACCGTCCAATTGAAAAGAGTCAAGGTGATTACAGGCCTCTCTGATAGCATTGATTTCGGCGTGTGCGGTAGGGTCGTTATGCGAAGTAACCGTATTCATTCCTCTTCCGATAATTTTGCCGTCTTTTACAACTATTGCCCCGAAAGGTCCGCCGTTTTTCAATTTCAAATTCTCCTTTGCCAAAGAGATGGCTTCCCGCATAAATTTCTCTTTGCTGTTACTCATAAGCTAATGTCTAAATAGTTAGATAAATTAAAACTTGCCGAATTTCAGGTTCAAACCGTAAATAAAACCCTTGAGATCAGGTGTTTTTGTAACCAGGCTCCCCTGCCGCCGAAAACAAAAGCATCATTGCCGTCAATTTGCGAATAGTTGACGGAAAGCCCTCTGTAAACGCCTGAAGTTATCTTTCCTCCACCGAAAAATGTATTTATCGGCAGACGCTGATATGTTTTTTCCTTTTGTGTTTCCTGCGAAAAGATTAGAACGGGAAACAGAAGTGCAATAAAAAGCGATATTAAGTTTTTCATGTCTGTTTATCCTATTTGTTTTGAGTACAAATATACAGCAAAATTTTATGCACTGAAAATGAAAAAATATTTTTTGCGTAAAAAATTACCACTTTCCTCTTTTTGTGGGGTGACCGACTGCTTCTTTAAGCATTTTTAAGAAATCGTGTCGTGGAACGGTAACGGCACCAAGACTTTTAAGATGAGCCGTTTCCATCTGAGCATCAATGAAATGAAAGTTCCATTTTTTTACTTTTTCAATGAGATAAAACAAAGCGACTTTGGAAGCATCTCTTTCAATATGGAACATTGATTCTCCGAAAAAAGCCTTTCCGAGCGAAACTCCGTAAAGTCCGCCTGCCAGTTTCCCTTTGTGATATGTCTCAACCGAATGGGCATATCCGAGTTTATGTAGTTCGATATATGCCTCTTTCATCTCACTTGTTATCCAGGTTCCGTTCTCTCCTGTTCGCGGGACTTTTGCACAATTTGTAATAACCTTTTCAAAAGCAGTGTCAAATCTTACTTCAAATCCGGCATTCCGGATTGTTTGTCTCAGGCTTTTGGATATCTTGAAATCATCGGGATAAAGTATCATCCGCGGATCGGGCGACCACCACAATATAGGGTCACCATCCGAGAACCAGGGGAAAATGCCGTTTTCATAAGCAAATAGCAACCTTTCGGGACTGAGGTCGCCACCGACGGCTAACAAACCCTGTCCGTCCGCAAGGTCAGGATGCGGGAAAACAATATCCTTATGAAGCATATAATACGACATTTCCGGTTAGATAAAATTCAGATAAATTTTCCTAATTCCAGTGCCATAGTTATTTCAAGCAAAGATTCGGAATATCCATTTGCAAAAATAATCAAAGCGTTGTATTTTAAAGCGCAATGTTGCAAAAAATCCCGGCTTTGCCTCTTGTAGGTGTTGTCACCGACAAATATAGCCATCAAAACATTACTATTCGACGTTTTCTATGTGTCCGACATTACAAATCCCGGAAGTATTCACCTTCGGAGTACTTTGACTGACGAAGCAAGCGTATTCAGTGCCGGCACACATTCCAAGGCTGACCTGCCCCTGCCCCTGTCCCTGCCCGTATGGTCAGGCGGGCGTCCGGTCAGGCGGGCGCCCGGTCAGGCGGGAATCCGAAAGAGCCCCAAGTAAGAGACTGTGTCAAAGGGCTGTTCGGGATTTCCCAATCCCGAACCTGATATTTTCAGGATTTGTAATCCTGTTTAAAAAGTTGATGATTTGCGGGATTTGGTGTCATTTGAGTTTTTGTGTTTGATTTTTTTTACCACGAAAACACAAAAACCACAAAAATGTTAGCTTTACTTCACAGGTTTCATTTTTCAAAAAATCTGTTATTAGTCTCACCTTCAGGGGAGATTTAGAGGGGCAAAATGCCAAATTACCCATCAAACAACCCGGAAAATCATTACCTATAACTTATTTGAAACACTCTTAATGATTGCTAAAAGGCGAATAATAAGATGGTTAGCATCAATCATATATAATACCGTAAATAATTCTCCTATTTTGATTTTGACAAATGCCTGTTTTTTTGTATTATTGCACTCTAAAACAACATATAAAAACAGGGTAATTCAAACTGATAAACTCATAAAATTTTAACAATTGAAATCTCGTTTTAAATATTTTGCGTTAATTACAATATTTTTAACAATATTTGTCAATTCGATAACGGCACAGGAGCAAACTAAAAACAACAAATCCTTATACTTGGGAATTGAGCCTTTCTCTTTTGCTGTCGGCTATAAGGGCGGTTTTATAGATTACAGGCTAAACGACAAATATGTCTTTAATTTCTATGCGGGGTATTACGGCTGGTGGTTCCGGAAGGATGAAATACAGCAGTGGGAAAAAACACGGATTTCGGATAATTATCTTGCGCCTAAGGGTCCGGTAATCAGATTGGGGGTGGGTATTGTCCTGTCGGAGAACAAATACAGGTTTTCCCAGGTTTTGATAAGGCCAGAGATTACCTATAAATACCTTTACTATGATGACAAACTGTTTTATTACGGCTCTAACGGTTTGAGCGGAGCAAGACGTCAGGTTCGATCGTTCAGAAGTAATTATTTTGCCGTTAATGCGGTTTTCGGGTTTAATCACTATTCCGATTCTTTTAAAGAAGTATCTTATGAATGGTTTATCGGCCCCGGTCTTGGCATTGCCTATGAAGATATGACAATACATTGCAAAGGAAGCGACTGCAACATTGGTGAGGTGAACTGCAATGAACATACCGAAGGCATACATTTTTACCCTTCGATAAGGTTCGGAGTGCAGATCGGTTTTATAATATTTAGTTCCAAAAATAGTAGCGTATCCGAATAGACCGGCAGAAAAAAATTCCTTTTCTTAATAATCTTCCTGATTATCCCTCAAATGATATTTTACGGAGATATTGTCAGGGTCTTTGCCGCTCATTCTTGTTTTCTTATAATATTCTTCAAAAGCAGCCTGTTTTTTTTCAAATTCATCTTCTTCGTCCTCCTCTTCATCTTCCCAGTCGTATTTTTTCTTTTGCGGACCTTCTTTTCTAAAATAGAAAGCAAGCAACATACCTATTATTAATCCCCAAAGATGTGATTCCCAGGAGATATTTTTTTCGGGAAACATATCCGGGAAAATTCCCCAAACCATACTACCGTAGAGAAATGTGACGAACATGGTTATTGCCATAAGCCGTATATCACGCCTGAAAATTCCGCTGAAAAACAGGAAGGATGCAAGTCCGTAAACAATTCCCGAAGCGCCGATATGGTAAGCTTCTCTGGCTCCTAACCAGACAGCTATTCCGGTAAGAAAGTATATCAGAACAAAGGTTTTGTATGCAATTTCCCTGTAAAAATAGAAAAGGCAGGCGCCAAGAACAAGCAACGGAACCGAGTTTGCGAAAAGATGGCTTATGTTGGCATGTACCAAAGGCCCCGTGATAATCCCTATCAAACCCTTTGCGGTTTGAGGGTATATGCCGAGAAAACCGAGATCAATGCCCGTGAAATATTCTCCAAGCCATATTAACCAAATAGCAATCAGAAACATCAGCGGAGGATAGAGACTTTGCAGAAGATGTTTTTTTTCCTGTTCCATTGTTGCCCTCTTATCAAAAGTTATTCCGTTACGAAGATAGTGATATTTTGGCAGACGGGAACTATATTTGAAGAAATCACGTTTGTTTTTTGCAGCTTTGCACTTTTTTTTAATTTTGGCACAAATTTTTTTAAAATATGAAACCGTTTAAAGGGTCAATACAATCGAAACTTCCCAAGCAGGAAACATCAATTTTTGCAGTGATGTCGGGACTGGCTGCCGAACACAAGGCCATCAACCTGTCGCAGGGCTTTCCCGATTTTGAGGTATCGTCTAAGCTTATCAGTCTGGTAAACAAGTATATGAAGAAGGGCTTTAACCAATATGCTCCGATGCAGGGAGTTATGAACTTGCGTGAGCAGATAGCCTTGAAAACGGAATCCGTTTACGGGAATAAATACGATCCTGTCACTGAAATCAATGTTACCGCAGGTGCCACTCAGGCTATATTCTCCATTATTTCGGCATTTGTAAAAGACGATGACGAAGTAATAATTTTCGAACCTGCTTACGACTCGTATGCGCCTGCCGTTCAACTGAACGGCGGTATGGTGAAGTATGCCAAATTGCAAACGCCCGCTTTTAAAATAAACTGGAACGAGGTGAAAAGGCTCATATCGAACCGTACCAAAATGATAATTCTGAACACACCTCATAATCCCACCGGAAGCGTTCTTTTGCCCGCAGACATTAAAGAACTTGAAAGGCTTACAAAAGGAACGGATATTATAATTCTTAGCGACGAAGTTTACGAACACTTGATATTCGACGGTATCCGTCACGAAAGTATCTGTTATTATCCGGAACTTGCAACCCGGACACTTGTAGTAGGTTCGTTCGGGAAGACATTTCACGCAACGGGTTGGAAAACGGGATTTGTACTGGCTCCGGCAAACCTTATGGCCGAGTTCAGAAAGGCTCATCAGTTTACTGTCTTTGCATCCAACACTCCGGTGCAGTATGCCATAGCCGAATTTCTGAAAGACAGGGAGAACTATATCCACCTTAACGGATTTTATCAGGATAAAAGGGACTATTTTGTCAATGCCATAAAAGGCTCGCGGTTTAACGTTATTCCTTGTCACGGAACATATTTTCAGCTTCTCGATTATAGCAGGATAAGTGATGAGCCTGAAACGGAGTTTGCAATCCGGCTGACGAAAGAGTTTAAGCTGGCTTCAATACCTGTTTCTTCCTTTTATCATCAGCATGATGACAATAAAGTGTTGCGATTCTGTTTTGCCAAAAAAGAAGAAACACTGGACAAGGCGGCGGAAATTTTAAATAAAATATAATTTTGTTCCCGTGAGGAAGGGGAAAAATCGTGCTTTTTATCCTTCTGCAAAAAGGAATAGTTATTTACCATCCGATTATGAAAAATTTGAAAGTAACTCTTATACAATCAAATATAATATGGGAAAACAGGGATGCAAATCTTGAAAAGTTTTCAGCCGGATTGAAAGAAATCAATGATAATCCCGATTTGATAATATTACCGGAGATGTTTGCCACCGGTTTTACGATGAATGTTGAAAAGTGTGCCGAAAGGGAAGACGGGGATACGGTAAACTTTCTGAAAGAGATGGCGCAAAAGAAAAACTGTGTTATAACCGGAACCGTTTTGATAGAAGAATCCGGAAAATATTTCAATAGATTGTTCTGGATGAGACCCGACGGCAGCTATGAAACCTACGACAAGCGGCATCTTTTCCGTATGGGAAAGGAGCATCTCACGATGTCGCAAGGAACGGAAAGAAAAATCGTTGAGTTGAACGTTTGGAAAATAAACCTGCAAATATGTTACGACCTACGCTTTCCGGTTTGGAGTAAGAACAGATATAATGACGGTGATTACGAATATGATCTTCTCATTTATGTTGCCAACTGGCCCCAAGTACGCAGCAGTGCGTATAAGGCATTAATCCCGGCTCGAGCAAT
>JALSSR010000283.1 GCA_026984135.1 Bacteroidales bacterium | reverse complement strand
CCAACTTTTTTTAATCCCGGTCGTTTTGATCGGGATTTTTTTTTGATTTATTACAATTATTTTCCCTTTCATCTGTTTTTATTACTTTCAGATTGCTTATTCTTGCTACTTTTGTATTTTTATTGGTAACTGAATGATAAATAATTTCAAATATCCTCTGCTCCTTTTTCTGTTTCTGGCGACAGAATCACTCTTGTTTTCCCAGGACTCCATTGTCGCTGCTCTTGATTCATCAAAAGTTTACTACTTTAGAAACAACTTTGAATTTAACGGAGTTGATATTTTTAAAGAGATTGACACTCTTATAACCAATATCGAAAAGTATGATCCGTTGCAAAAACCGGGAAATTATTTTGCATCACTCGGAAACCTCGGACTGGCTCATAACAATATGGTTTTTACTCCATATATGAAAACAGGATTCGATTACGGTATTCACTCCTTCGACAGATATATGTTGAATAACGACAGCGTTTTATATTATTGGTTCGGGAAACCTTATACCAATATCTATTATGTTATGGGGCCGAAAAAAGAACAGAATCTTATGATTGATCATTCTCAGAATATAGGAACCCTGGTCAAGATAGGATTAAATTTTCGCTATACCCACTCTCCCGGCTTCTATCTCAGACAAAAAGCCGATGATAAAAATTTCGTCTTAAAAGCAAGATTCCATACTAAGGATTACCGCTATATGGTTTTGGCAAACTATCTTCACAACAAATTAAAAATGGAAGAGAATGGCGGAATAAAATATGACACGGTGTTTGAAGATAACGTTAAAACACAAAGAAACGGTATTGAGGTGAACCTGAAAGAGGCAAGTAATCTTATTAAAGAAGACAGCTATTATGTTAAACAACTTTTTGCACTCTCAAGAAGAGAGAATATGAATCCCGTTGATTCAAATAATTCAAAAAAGATGAAAATATCTCCCGGGTTAGTATCACTGGCAACTAAGATATCAAAACTTCAATATAAATTTGAGGACACTCCTCAGGACAACTCTTTCTATGACAAAACCTTTGATACTCTTAACAATACACACGATTCAACAAGGATATTCAAAGTCGAAAATACACTTTCCTGGTCAAATACAAGCTTTAAACACAGACAAAAGGTTCTGTTCAATATAAGCGTAAAGCACCAATATATTGAGCATTCGGATGATACAATATTTAAAAATTACTACAACCTTTTAATCCCTTCGGCATTTGTTTCATTCAAGTTCATTAAAAATATGAACCTGGACTTCTATGGTAATTTTGTAACCGGAAGCGACTATGTGGGTGACTATAATCTAAAAGGGAATTTACAATATAGAACAAAATACGGAACTCTTTCCTTAGAACTCAATTCATTACAAAATGAGGCCGGGCGGTATTATCTTCGGTATTATTCAAACCATTTCAGATGGGAAAACAATTTTGCAAAGCAACAGTTCTCAATCCAAAAATTTGATTATTCGTATAAAAGTTTTCAGGCAGGAGTGCAGTTGACAAATGCAAGCAATCTGGTTTATCTCGACACATTAGCTCTTCCTGCGCAGACAAGAAGTCTCAATTTATTAAAAATATATGCCCGAAAGAAATTTACCGTTAAAAAATGGACTCTCGACCTGAAGGTAATATATCAGGCATCAAATAATGATGTTGTACGTATTCCGGAATTCATAGGCGACGGAGCATTATACTTTACATCACATCTGTTTAAAAATGCTGCCATACTCCAGACAGGTCTTGATTTGTTCTATAATACAAGCTACTACAGTTATAACTATTCACCGGGTTCAAAAATGTTTTATCTTCAGGATGAAAAAGATATAGGGAACTATGTTTATGCCAACATATTCCTGAATTTACAGATAAAACGTTCAAGATTATTCGTGGAATATACTAATCTTGCCTTCTTTCTTAAAGATTTCAGATACTATACAACTCCCTCCTACCCTATGCAGGATCCGGGTTTCAGATTCGGGATTTCGTGGATGTTCTATGATTAATCTACTTGTTAAAACTGCACTGGACAGTACAACCGATATATGAAAACAGTTCATCAATCATCATTCCGATGCCCCTTACCGACTGCCACCAACTATTTTTCCCGTATTTTTCAGTTTCCAGACTTACAATTCCTATTTCAAAACTATCTCCGAGAACACTTTTATATGTTATCCACGTTCTCCTTGAATGCACTCCTGCCGAAACAATATTAAACGACTGTATATCGGTTTTTACAATCCACTTACGAAACTCCATGGCAGCAGCATATGTCTGATTTTCTCTCGCAGGTGTGAAGGAGACAGTGTGGGAACTCTTTGGTTCCATTCCAATGGCTTTCAAATAATTCAATGTCACTTCGGCTTTTGAAGCAAACCCTGTTGTAAACCTGTTTTCAGAATTAGTGATCAAACTGTTACTTTTTCCGGCAACAATTTGTTCACCATCAATAATTATGGAATACACAAACAAATTTCTGTCTTCACCATCAAAACCGCAATCGTTATCAAATCTAACAGCCACCGCTTTCAAACCATCGTCATCATTAACGAGATCAAAACTATAATCCTTCATTTTGCCGGTAGAGAAATTATCTCCCGAAAATTTACCATTAACAATAAGATTAAAATGTGCGGACTGGCCTGCCGCTTCAGTACCTTTTGCCCTGACAATTATATGTAAAGAGTCGTCTGTTGTTTTTAAATTTAAAAGTTCGGGATCAAAAATCAGTGTGGAATTTGCATAAAGCCACCTTCCTTTTCCGGAATTGTCAGGCCTTTTTTCATTGAAATAATCCTGCACAAACTTGTTATTATCCGAATATGTATTTCCAACAACGATTAGGGTATTAACATTTTGGAGTCTGTCTGCAATCTGTTCCAGTTCACAAGCCTGCAGCCATCCTTCAACAACAGTATTACCTGACTTTACCGGTGCATTATAATCAAGAAATGAGGCCGACCAAAACAGGATTATTGCCAAAAAACCCATTAGTATCAGTATAAAAACCAATGAATATTTGACTTTTTTTATGATCATATGAATTTCTCTCTGAACTCATCAAATGCTTTTTCCATAAAAGCATCCGTTTTTTTGTGCAGTTCCTCGAATGCACTCACCATCTTTTCACCTTCGGGAGAGAGTTTTGTTCCGCCTCTCTCCTGCCCTCCCCTGCTCCTTTCCAGCAGAGGAAAACCAAGTTGCTCCTCAATTTTTTTCAAATCACCCCAGGTACGGCGGTAGGTAATGCCCAGTGCCTCGGTAGCAGCCATTAAAGAGCCGTACTCCTTTATGGCTTTGAGTATTTGCCATTTGCCATCTCCCATAATACCTTGCCCCTCTTTTGTCGAAAGCCAAATTTTATAATTAAAGTTTATATTTTCCAACTTTTTTCCGGAGTGCATAACAAATGGTTTTTAATAGATAGAAAGATAATAAATCTTGTGAAATGCTTTATCAATTTTTACAATCATTTTCTAAACTCCTTAATAAAATCACCGGTATTTATATACTCACCGGTTTTACCTTTCAAAATTGCAGAACCTAATCCCAGTTCCTCCATCTCCTCCATACTTACTTTCTTTACAATAACACCTATTTTCCAAATACCACCTCAACAAGCCCAACTTATGCATCCGCTACTAAACAGAAAAAACTATTACATCAGGATTTGAACTGGCCATACCGCTTAAGTCCTTACCAAGCGAACATTGGGAACTCCGCCATCATTTCGTTGACCTGTTTTTTGATTTTCGGAATCAACTCCTCATTATCAATATCCGAGATCATCTGATCAATGAAGTCAACAATAACAGGCATATGCTCCTCTTTCATACCGCGAGTAGTAATTGCAGGTGTTCCCACTCTAAGACCTGAAGCCTGGAACGGAGAACGGGTATCGAAAGGCACCATATTCTTATTTACGGTAATATCTGCAAGAACCAGTGTATTTTCAACTTTTCGTCCTGTTATTTCAGGAAATTTAGTCCTTAAATCAATCAACATAAGATGATTGTCGGTACCTTCGGAAATAACGTGATATCCTTTCTCGACAAATGCCTGAGCCATAACTTCAGCATTACTTTTGACCTGCTTCATATAGTCTTTATATTCTTTCGTCAGTGCTTCACCGAAAGCAACGGCTTTTGCAGCAATAACATGCTCCAGCGGCCCTCCCTGAGTTCCGGGAAATACCCCCGAATCAAAGAGTGAAGACATTTTGCGGACAACACCCTTCATTGTTTTTTTCCCGAAGGGATTTTCAAAATCCTCACCCATCATGATGATACCTCCGCGGGGTCCGCGAAGTGTTTTATGAGTTGTGGAAGTAACTACATGACAATATTTTAACGGATCGTTCAACAATCCAACGGCTATTAAACCCGCAGGATGCGCAATATCAGCCATCAGGAAAGCACCTATCTTGTCGGCAATCTCCCGCATACGTTTGTAATCCCAATCACGCGAATATGCAGATGCACCGGCAAGTATCAACTTCGGTTTTTCGCGCAATGCCACCTCTTCCATCTTATCATAATCAACCATGCCTGTCTCTTCATCCACTTCGTAGGCAATAGGATCATAAAGCATACCTGAAGAATTAACTTTTGAGCCGTGCGAAAGGTGACCTCCGTGAGAAAGATCAAGCCCCATAAATTTGTCACCCGGCTTCAGAAGAGTCAGAAAAACAGCCATATTTGCCTGTGCACCCGAATGTGGCTGTACATTTGCCCAAACAGCACCGAAAAGCTCCTTAAGCCTGTCAATAGCAAGCTGTTCGGTTTCATCAACAAACTGACATCCCCCGTAATACCTTTTCCCGGGATATCCCTCGGCATATTTGTTTGTCATCACGGACCCCATAGCTTCCATAACCTCATCACTGACAAAATTCTCGGAGGCGATTAGTTCAAGACCACTCATCTGACGTTGCCTCTCCTTTTCAATTATCTCGAATACTTTTGAATCTCTTTTCATACATTATCCATTTTTCAATAAATTAAAACCGTTTGCAAATTTATAAAAATTATCTTTGCAGAATTTTCATAACGAATATATTTTGAATAATGATACATTTCGACAAATTTATTTTGAATAACGGCCTGCGTGTGATTGTCCACAAGGACAAATCCACGCCGATAGTTGCGGTAAATATTTTGTATGATGTGGGAGCCAAATATGAAGACCCCGAAAAGACAGGATTTGCACATCTGTTTGAACATTTGATGTTCGGAGGTTCGAAAAACATTTCAAAATATGATGAGCCGTTGGAAAATGCAGGTGGTGAAAACAATGCCTTTACTAATAATGACATAACGAATTACTATTTGACAATTCCCAAACAAAATCTGGAGTTGGCTTTCTGGCTCGAATCGGACAGGATGAACGATCTTGCCTTTTCGGAGAAAAGCCTTGAAGTTCAGCGAAATGTTGTCATTGAAGAGTTTAAACAATCATACCTTAACCAGCCTTACGGAGATGTTTGGCTTTTGCTGCGACCACTGGCATTCAAGGTTCATCCTTACAGATGGTCAACAATCGGGAAAGACATTTCGCATATCGAAAATGCCACCATGAAAGATGTTAAAGACTTTTACTCCAAATTTTACAATCCCGACAATGCAGTTATGACCGTTGCGGGAGATGTGGAAACAGAAGATATAAAAATTTTGGCTGAAAAATGGTTTGGTCCGATAGCGGCGGGAAAGGTGAAAATTGACAGAAGATTGCCGGAAGAACCGGAGCAACAAGAGGAAAAAAAACTCACGGTTGAGAGAGATGTCCCTTTTGACGCCATCTACAAAGCATACCATATGTGCTCGAGAAAAGATGCCAATTATTACACTACCGATCTCCTTTCGGATATCCTTTCCAATGGCGACTCCTCAAGATTATATACTAAGCTTGTGAAAGAACGGCAAATATTCAGTGAGATAAATGCATTTATCTCGGGTGATTTTGACAAAGGACTGTTCCTTTTTACGGGAAAATTAGTGAAGGGTATTTCCGTTGAAACCGGCGAAAAGGCTCTGAATGAAGAGATACAAAGATTAACGGAATCGGTTGTCGGAGATAAGGAACTTGCCAAGGTAAAGAATAAGATAGAATCCACTTTGGAATACTCGGAAATGAGTGTTCTGAACAAGGCTATGAACCTCTCTTTTTCAGAACTGCTTGGTGATGCAAATCTTATAAACACCGAAATAGACAAATATAATGCTGTTACAAAGGAGGATGTTCACCGTGTAGCAAACGAAATATTCAGAACGGAAAATTGCTCAACACTTTATTATTTATCAAAGAAAAATGGCGGAAATTAACAGAAAAATAAAACCGGAGATAAAACCCGTTGACAAAATTGACCTGTACAAGCCTGAGAAGGTAACGCTTGACAACGGTATTCCCGTTTACTTGATAAACACAGGAACACAGGAGCTTGTTAAAGTCGAGTTCATTTTCAATGCGGGAAAATGGTATGAAGAGCAACTTCTGCTTGCCAACTTTACAAACAATATGCTGAAGGAGGGGACAAAAAATTACACTTCGCAAGAGATTGCCGAAAAAATTGATTTTTACGGTGCCCATCTGGAACCGGCAACCGGAAATGACATTGCCTC
>JALSSR010000282.1 GCA_026984135.1 Bacteroidales bacterium | reverse complement strand
ATTTCTAAAAACTCTTTGGTAAGATTTGAGCCATTTGTGACAATCATTGTTGTTAAATCATATTTCTTGGCTTCCTTAATTAAATCTGATATCCACGGACAAAGGGTAGGCTCGCCACCAACGAAAGATATTTTCTCAAATCCAATTTCTGCCAGTTGTCTAACTACCTCTAATGATTCTTGTTTAGGTAAGTAACCTTTTGGTAAGACGGTTTGTTTGACATCTTGAAATGTTGCAAAACAAAACTTGCATCTCATATTGCAAGGTTCCCATAAATGATAATTTACTGCCTGTATCATAATCATAAATTTTTAAATTATGCTACAAACATAATTGGCATTAAGAGTATGGCCTAATACCAAGTAATGAAAACCTTATATGAGTAATAAAAAAGTATTTTTGAGTAAAGAAAGCGTTATTAGCTATTCTTTTTAAATTTGTAACGATAGTTTTCCGAAACAGGAACTTTATACTCTTTTAACTCCCTATTTTCGTAATATTTAACTGTAACAGTATGATTGGGATTATATTCTTTAATATATTTTGCATTTACTCTATACGACTTGTGAGTTTTAAGAAATTCTTGTGAAGAAAACCCTTTTTCTTCCATTTTAGTAAAACTAAAATCTATTAATATTGCAGGATCTCTGTTAATAAAATATATAATTTTATTATTGGATTCAGATCCTAAGTTTTTATCCGTACCTATAAACACAATATCTTCAAGAAGTATTTTGTTTCTTTTTATTGTTTCATTTGTTTCAATATCTTTTAAATCCAGCAAAATATATTTTTCTGCATTAGAAGCTTCAATTTGTCTTTTGAATTTCGCAAGTATCCGTTGCATTTTATCCGGATTAACAGGTTTACTAATATGTTCAACAATTTTTTCCGAGTTTAGATTCAATTCTTCAATTTTTTCAAAATAATCTTTAGTTTTCCCACTGACAAATAAAACAGGTAATTGCAATTTAAAAGCAATATCAATTCCATTCATACTATCTCCTATATCAATATCAAGTATCAGTGCATCAATTTGATTATTGGTTTTTAGTTTATCAAATAACTCTTTTGAATTCCCAGCCCAAACAATCACATTAACCAAACCGGTTAATTCCAATTCATCCTTTAAGTCTTTTAAAAGGTATTTATTATCTTCTAATAATGCAACATTTAGTTTTTTCATTTAAAAAATTTTAAATATTATTGTTTCAATTAATTACAAAATGTACTGTTCCATATATATGCTCTTACATAACCTAATTTTTCAGTCCGTAAACCTATGTACCTGATTATTTATTTTCCTTCTTTAAATTAATAATTAATTTTGAATGGTACTCTTTTTCATTACAGCTATTTTTTATTTCGTATCTATTAGGATATAGCAATTCCATTCTCTTTTTCATATTTTCATAACCAATACCATGTTTAACCGATTCGCTATTTTCTTTTAGTCTATTTATTACATAATATTCAAATTTATCATTATTTAATGATATTTTAATTTTTAAGAACTCCGGATGATTTGTATCTCCATGTTTAAATGCATTTTCAATAAAGTTGGCTGTTATAAGATGTGGAATTACACGAACTGAAAAAAATAAGGAATCTTTATTAACATTCGATTTATCAAGCTTTATAGAATTTATTTTTGAAATAAATATATCTTTAACCCCCAAGTACTTTTCGATAAAATTAATTTCTTCTTCTATTAGCACAAGCCCTTTATCTTCTTCGTAAATATATTCCAATAAATCTGACAATGAATCCATTCCCTTACTCAAATTTTTGGAAACAACTCTAATATTAGCAAGAATATTATTTAATGTATGAGGTCGTAACTGAAATTTTAAAAGTTCCGATTCAAAATATTTAATCTTGGATTGTAAATTACTTTTTTCGGTTAAAATTTTTTCATTTTCTTTATGTAATTCATCATTATATTGTGAAATAATTTTTAATTTATTTATTGTATTGTTAAGTTTAGTAATGAGTATGATTAATATTAATAACAAGAAGATAATGATTGGGATATATAATTTGTCCATCTTTTTAGAGTCTTTTAAATTACCTTATATGTTGCAGCAAAAATATGTAAAAATATTTTTTAATGAAAATATTTGGGTAAAATTAAAAAGTGGTTATTAAATTTCGTTATTAAAAATCTGATAATAATTCTTACTTTTGCGCTTTAGAATAAGTTATAATAATTGATTATGGAAATATCAGGAAAAATAGTACAAATATTACCCGAAGAGACAGGTGAGGGCAGAAACGGCCCATGGAAAAAACAAAATTTTGTTATTGAGACCGAAGAGCAGTATCCCAAAAAGGTTTGTATAACCGTTTGGGGCGACAAGGTCAACCTTAAAAACTTTTCTGAAAATGAGGTTGTTACGGCAAGTATAAACATCGAAAGCCGTGAATACAACGGTCGCTGGTACACCGACGTGAAAGCCTGGCGTGTTGTTAAAGCGGAGGCTCCCTCGGATCTTCCCGGACTTGAAACAGCTCCTCCGGAGTCAACTCCTCCCGATTTTATTGATGCGGGCGCGGATAATGGTGATGATCTTCCTTTTTAACGGATAATCCTTTTTACTACAACAAAATCTCCGGCTTCTATCTTGCACAGATATACACCTGCAGGCAACATTGAAGCATCAACCGTTACATTGTGTCTTCCGTCGTTTTGCTTGTAAGCGGATTTAACTTTGCTGTATTGATTGCCCAACAAATCAAAGACAGATATCGTTACATCGGAGGCTTCGGTTAGTTCATACTCAACAGTAAATTGATCTTTAAAAGGATTGGGATAAACTTTCACGTTTGATAATGCCTCAGTAGTCTTATTCTCAGGAGATTCCGTTATCAGGGAATGCAGCGTAATTGAAAAGTCCGAATTCCATATATCCGTTCCGTCGGTTATTTCCAGTTCAAAATCCGCAATATGACCGTTAATAACATCCTCACCGACATCAAATGAAAAGGCACCGGCTTTTATTTCGGAAGCACCCGGCTCAATTGCTTCCCAGGAATTAGTGTTTTCAATAATTGTAATGTTGGTGTCGGCACTTGATAGTGTCGCCGTTAAAGTTGTTGAAGATGTATTACCGAAATTATATAATGTAATATCCAATAAAATATTTTCGCCTGCATCGGCTTTGCCGTCATTATTCCCGTTGGAATCATCAATATCAAACGACTGAAGCAAAACATAAACACCTTCAGCACCTTCCACCATTACGGTACCGAAAAAAGGCCGGCGGTTTTGTCCGGTAACGACCACATCAGCTATTCCGGGTTCGGTAAAAGGTGTAAAAATATTTATTTCCGCTACTCCGTTTTCATCAGCCAGTGCGGCACCGTGCAACACATTATTCATCGAAACGGCAGCATACAAAAAAGGTTCGGTGTTAACAACGAATGTTTGAGTCCCGGGAGTTATTGACGGTTCATAGCTAACATCCGGCAAAGAAGGTTCGGGCACATAATTCATTACCGACGGGTCTCCGAGAAGATTGTATGCTTCCCAGTAATAGGTCTCCAATGCCGAACCCGACTGAGTTACTGCAAGATTACCTGCAACGGGCAGTTCTCCCTGAGTAATATACCACTCTTCAAGCGGCTCATTATTGGAATGGAACCAACGGTCAATGAATCCAAGTTCATCGGGGTTATATTGCGGATTCGAGGAGACATCCTTAAATCCAACCATCCACCAGTAATCCTCATCCCAATATGTGCTGTTTGAGGCCCCGATAAAGGCCAAAGCACCCTTATCGGCAACTCTTACTATCTCCTCACCGAAACAGGTTGTATAATAAGATGCCGACGAGCAGCAGTTTCCAACCATTAAGGGATACATATGATCATTCGTTAAACTTTGAATGTGACCGATATTCAGAGGCGGACTCGAGAAACCGAAAATACTGCAATGACCGGTATAATTCACGAAAGAAACACCGTTTCCGATAGTTTGTATCATCATTTCAGTATAGTTCGTATCGGGTGATAAGGGAGGAGTATAAATATGAGGGTATATTCCGTTATTTTGATTCAGATAATTATTTGCCATATAATAAATCTGACCGTTTCCCCATAGTGAGTCATATCCGGGAGCCACTCCGGCAACTAACATAACCGAATCAAGAAAGATAGGGTCGGGAAACTGATATTTTTCATATTCCAGAGTTTTTACAATTTGCGGTTCCAGCTCGTCGGGCGAATTTGCCGAAAAACGACCATAATAACATTCCGGGAATATATCACCGGTGTACTCGGCATAGTACAAATCGGTAAGATGAAATCCGGTTTCTACCGAAAAAGAGGGTACCTGATCAACATCTCCCACAAAAAGAATAAAGCTTTGCGGATTATATCCTTCCGGAGGATTATTATACAAGTTTTCAAGATACGACTTTATTGACTCCGTTGTATTTCCCACCTCCGGGTCATCGGTATATCCTGTTATCACCCTGAATCCTTTTTTTGTTTTCCATTGAATAAAAGACTGAAGATCATCGTAAAACATCGGATCGGAAATGATTACATAGGTAACGGGCGAACTTGTGATGAGCTCGTCAGGTGACAACGGTTTGTAGTTTATGAGTTTTGAACGGATATTTTCATAGAATGGAGAAAAATATTTTTTCTTTAAACTTCGGGTAATACTATTATTTCCGTTTTTAAAAACTATTTTAATATCAAGTTCGTCAAATATTCTGAGAATTTTTGTTACCGGATTGTATTGTACGGGAGCTATTTCAACTCTTCCGATTACTACTCCCCTCATAGCTCCCAATATCTCCACGTCAACTTTTTTATTATTTGTAAAACCGTTGTAAGAATAAGTCTGCGGATTTATTTGATAATTTATATCTTCCGGAGAACCGGATTCTTTTGACAGAGGAGTGTGAGTAGGAATAACATTACCTGAAAATCCCAAATCGGTCAATTTATAATCCCTGAATGACGAATGTATAATTTCGGTTTCGACAGTGGCTCCGTAAGGAATCTCAATAAGCCTTTTGAGAACGGGTAGTTCAGGATCACCAACCGAGAGTGAAACTTCGTACCCCTGAATATTAATCCTGACAAATGAACCTTTTAAAGTGTTAACATTATCTATTGAAAGCCCGGAAACACTATTCCTCAAGTGCAAAACCGTATTGGTATTTTCAATGATTTTTAAACCTGTCTTATTTGAAGAGTTGACGATTATATTTGTGGCACCTAAAGAAAGAACTCCTGCTATAACAAGTATAGTCAACAAAATTGTACGTGTTTTCATTACACCGAATTTTAATGATAAAAATATCTTGAGGATTTGTTGAGGCAAAGGTAAGAAATTTTTATTGACATGTCAACAATTATATTTGATAAAGGCTAAATTATAGATAATAAATAACTTAACTTTCGCAAGTTGTTATGTTTGCCACGAATACACGAATTATATATGTTTTGTAATTGAGTAAAATGAATTTTCCCTTTCTTTACTAAAGGTAAAAAAGTAAAATTTGACATTATTTATTATTTTTATTCGTGCATTCGTGGCTATTACATCCATAATATTTTACTTGAGAAAGTTGAATAAAAAATATATCAAATAGCAATATGATATACTGAAAAAAAATCCGGTGACAAATGATTGCACCGGATCAATTTCTGTTTTTAACCATTTCGACCTGAGTCACAGAAACAACTTTGTAGCGAATATCGGCATTAATAATTGCAAGTTTAAAAGCAAAATCCGACATTCTCCAGTCACGGAAGATTTTACTGTTTTTACAAAAATAGACAGGTTTGAAATGGTCGGCAGCTCTTATCCCTGCCCTTTTACAAACCATTATTGCCTTTTCGATTGCTTCATTGATATCTTCCGGGTCTTCAATACCCAACAAAGCCATTTCCGAGGCCAGATGTGTAAGTTTACGCGCAGTTAAAACATCTTCAAAGTTCTTTATAACCTCGGGTATTGTAGTATAATTATATTCAACTATTGATCTCATTTTTTAATGTTTTTGATTGTACAATTTTCTCAACTCCTCAAACAGTTCTTTTTCTTTGGTTGTCAAATGCTCCGGGATAAGAATTTTAACCCTCAGCAACATATCGCCGAAAACATTCTTTTTTCCGTACACGGGCATACCTTTTCCTTTTAACCGCAGCACTTTACCGTTTTGCGTACCGGCCGGTATTTTTACATTTACAGGTCCGGTAAAAGTATAAGCAGTAGCTTTCCCGCCCAGTACGGCAGAGTACAGGTCAACATTTAATGTTTGTTCAAGATTATCACCGTTTCGTTTATAGAGATGGTGAGGTGCGATACTAATATTTACATATAAGTCACCTGCTTCACCTCCTCCGGCTCCGGCACCTCCTTTACCTTTTACCCTAAGTTTTTGACCGTCGTAAGCACCGGGTTTGATTTTCATCCGGATCTTTTTACCGTTCAGGTCAAGCATTCTTGAAGTTCCGTGATAAGCCTCTTCAAGTGTAAGAGTTGTTTCCACCTGATAATCCTGTCCTTTTCTTGCAGGCGAACGTCTGTATGTCCTTCCACCACTTCTTGCACCTCCCATACCACCGAAAAATGAGTTGAAGAAGTCTGAAAATCTCGAGTTCCCGAAGATATCCGACATATCGCCCTGATAATGGAAGCCACCGCCACCAAAACCACCACCGTATTGCGACGGGTCAAACCCACCCTGTTCAAACTGTTTCCAGTTTGCACCGAGTGTATCATATTTTTTTCTTTTTTCAGGGTCTCCAAGCACCTCATAAGCTTCATTCAACTCTTTGAACTTCTCCTCACTCGCCTTGTTTCCCTGATTTTTATCGGGATGATATTTCACGGCAAGCTTTCTGTAAGCTTTCTTAATTTCAGCCTGCGAAGCTTTTTTATCAACACCGAGTATTTTATAATAGTCTTTATATTCCATATTATTTCCGTTTTAAAGATTAACAATCCTGTTTTCGCCATAACCAAAATCATCTGCACATCCTTACAGGAATTCTCCAGGCTTTCATCAAGTTGTTTGCCGTTAGTGATTAAATGACAAAATGTCGCAAATAAAAAAGGCCACCGTTTGGGGTGACCTTTTATTATTTGAAATGATGATAGATTAGTCTTCATCATTTTGCGAAGCTTCATACTCTTTAAGCAGTTGCTGTTGTACATCATTCGGCACATTGGAGTATTCGGCAAATTTCATTGAATACATCGCACGACCGCTTGTAAGCGAACTCAGTGCCGTTGCATATTTATTCATTTCGGCAAGAGGAACCTTGGCATTAATCTTCTGATAATTACCTTCGGCACCCATTCCCATAATGATAGCCCTTCTACCTTGCAAGTCGGTCATCACATCACCCATTTTATCTTCCGGGACAAGCACCTCAACATCATAAATAGGTTCCAGAATTTGCGGGCCTGCATTTTTAAAAGCCTCTCTGAAAGCATTACGACCGGCAAGTTTGAATGAAATTTCATTTGAGTCAACCGGGTGCATTTTACCGTCATAAACATAAAAGACAATGTCACGGGCATAGGAGCCGGTCAAAGGACCTTCTTCCATCTTTTCCATAACACCTTTTAAAATAGCCGGAAGGAAACGCGCATCAATAGCACCCCCGACAATACAGTTTTTCATTATTAGTTTTCCGCCCCATTCCAGGTCAATTTCTTCGGTTCCTCTGATAGGAAACTCTTTTGTATATTCCATTCCTTCGGTGTAAGGTTCAATCATCATATGAACTTCACCGAACTGTCCGGCACCTCCCGATTGCTTCTTATGTCTGTAGGTTGCTTTAGCCGACCGTGTAATGGTTTCACGATATGGAATTTTAGGAGCATAATACTCCATTGGTATTTTCTCAAGGTTTTCAATCTGCCATTTTACAATGTTAAGATGCAATTCACCCTGTCCGCCAAGGATGAGTTGTTTCAACTCTTTCGAGTACTCAACGGTAAGGGTTTGGTCCATCTTGTGCATTGTTTGCAAAATGGCATTAAGTTTCTCTTCATCAGCCTGGTTTACCGCTCTCACGGCAACTCTGAATTTAGGTTCCGGGAATACGATAGGCTCAATGATGTCATCGGAAACTTTCGGACTGTTTAAAGTATTATTTGTATGGGTATTTTTAAGTTTCACGGCTGCTCCGATATCACCTGCCGTAATTTTTGATACTTTTTCCCTGTTTTTACCTGCCATAACAAACAACTGGCTGATACGCTCCTTTGTGCTGTTATTGGCATTGATCATATCCATTCCCTCTGTTATCTCTCCATTATAAACTTTAAAGAATGAAATTTCACCAAGATGCGATTCAATGGTTGATTTGAAAACAAGAGCCGATGCAGGTTCATTAACATCATATTTCAGTTCTTTACCTTCTGTTGTTTTTGCAGGAGGCATTTCGTTGGGTGCAGGAGCGTTATTGGTTATAAATTCCATTACTCTTCCAACTCCCCAGTTCTGTTTTGCATTAATGCAAAATACCGGAAACAACTCCCTGTCTCTTAAACCGTCTTTCAGGGCTTGTTTCATTTCATCTTCGGTAAGGGTTCCGTTTTCAAAGAAAATTTCCATCAGACTTTCATCGCTCGAAGCAAGGTCTTCAATCATTGCAGCCTGCAATTCTTCCGCTTTTGATTTTTCGCTATCGGGGATATCAAGTATTTCGGGTTTATCACTGCCCTCTGTATATTTGAACATTTTCATTTTCAGAAGATCAATAACCGAATTAAATCCAAGCCCCGGATTAACAGGATACTGACAAACCGAAAGGCTTCCTTTGAATTGTGCTTTTAGTTGACGAATGGTTTCGTCAAAATTTGAATTTTCATGCTCAAGATGATTAACGGTAAAAATAATGGGAGTTTTGTATTTTGCTGCATACCTCCAGGCAATTTCGGTTCCGACTTCAACCCCATTCTGAGCATTGACAACCATAACGGCAGTATCAACAACCCTCAAGGCTGCATCAATCTCACCAACAAAGTCATCAAAGCCCGGAGTGTCAATAACGTTGATCTTTTTCCCATTATACTCAGCATATAATACAGTTGAGGAAACCGAGTTTTGACGTTCAATTTCTATCGGCCGATAGTCTGAAACCGTATTTTTATCATCTATAGAACCTCTTCTGTTAATAACACCGCCTTCAAAAAGCATATCTTCCGCCAGTGTTGTTTTTCCTGATTTAGCGCCTCCAACGAGTGCTATGTTTCTAATGTCTTTTGTTTCGTAAATCTTCATTTCTGTTACGTATTAAATAATATTACTGATTCTTCAAAAAGAGGGGCAAATGTATAAAAATATAAATTATTATAAAACAATATGTTGTAAATAACTGAAATATTTTATCGGAATTAAAGTTTTTCAAGCATTTCCTTTGCTTCCGTCCACTTATTATCATCCATTTTCGGGCCAATAACTTCAATGGTTTTTGCAGCAAGAATAGAACCTGCGGCACCACATTTGTCAAGAGTAAATCCTTTTATCAAACCATAAATAAATCCGGCGGCATATGAGTCTCCCGCACCGGTCGTGTCAATACTATTTGCCTTTATAGGTTCAATTTTATATGTTTGACCATTCTTTTTTACAAGCGAGCCATTTTTCCCAATCTTAACAACGGAGATATCACATAATTCCGAGAAAGCATTAAGAGCATCTTCCGGTTCTTTTCCGGTAAACGCTTTTGCCTCCTCCTCGTTTGCGAAAACGATATCAACATATTTCTCCAGTATTTCATTCAGAAACTCCAGATTTTCTTCAACAACATTATAACTTGCCATATCAAGAGTCACCGTGAGACCCTTTTCTTTGGCAAGCTCAACGGCTTTTTTTATAAGATTATGATTCTGAACGAGATATCCCTCAATATGAAAATAGTCATATCCCTCAAATTGTTTATCATTGATATCTTCGGGAGAAAGTTCAATTGCTGCTCCAAGATAAGTTGCAAATGTTCGCTCCGAGTCGGGAGTCACCAATGCTATGGCTTTTCCCGTTGCCGTCGTACTGGTAAGAAGCAAAGGCGTAATATGGCTTTTCTCCATATCACTTTGAAAAAACATTCCGAACTCATCATCGCCAACCTTCCCAATAAAACCGGTCTCAATATCCAATTTGGCAAGACCATGTATAGTATTTGCCGCCGAACCGCCGGAAGCAATTGTTTTTTCAAAACCTTCGGTACCGTTATTTACTTTATCGCTCTCTTTTAAATCAACAAGTTGCATACTACCCTTAGGTAAAGAAAAGAGGTCAAGTGTTTTCTCGCTTTCGAGTTTTGTCATTATATCCACAAGGGCATTACCCATTCCCAGAACTTTTGCCATATTTATTTTTTTAAATTTTTTTTTGCAAAAGTATTGTTTATTTATAAAAAATATATACTTTTGCACTCCTTTTTAAAAGAAAAGTTCTTTTACAGATTAATAATCCTCCTTAGCTCAGTTGGTGCCGATTTTTTGCAAATGTTACATTTGCCTGAAAAATCGAGCATCCGCGAAAATCTAATAGCAAAACAAAGTTTTGCAGATTTTCGGGATTAGAGCATAGGAAAATGAAATAATAATCCTCCTTAGCTCAGTTGGTTAGAGCATCTGACTGTTAATCAGAGGGTCCTTGGTTCAAGTCCAAGAGGAGGAGCATGAAGCCGGTTAATGCCGGCTTTTTTTATTTCCCGTTTTTAACCTCTTTCTTAAGCCTCTGAATATGGCCGCGGCCAAGTGCTTTCACTTCACAACCGAGTTTGAAATACTCTTTTATTTTATCGTCAGTAAGTATTCCGAAGGCATCTATAATAGCGATGGGACCACCGGCCCACTTAACAATATCCGCAGGTTTCAGTTTAAGATATTCCGAATGCGGGACTGCAAGGATAAGAGCCTCAACACCTTTAATGGCCTTTTTGATATTCTTTTCAATTCTCAGGTCTTTCAGGTGTTCCTGATTACGGAAAAAGCGTTTCCAGGAATGTTCGGGATCCTCGTCCTGAAGCTCAAATTCATTCCAGTTGTCAACGTAAGGATCATGGACTCTCATTTCGGCTCCCATTTCGGTCAACTTTCTCACAACAAGTTCGCTACCGCTGTAACGGGTATCTCCCACATCCTGACGATAACTTGCACCACAAATCAGCACATCGGATCCGGCAATATAACGACCCATATTACGCAGTCCGTCACGTGTAAGTTCTGCAACGTGGAGACCTCTCGTATCATTAATATCAATAGCTGTCGGAGTAATTTTAAAGACATTGTCGCCATCTTCAAAACCAAGAATATGCCGGTAAGCCCAGTATCCCAATCCACCGTCTTTCGGGAGGCAATATCCGCCTATTCCCGGACCCGGGAAAATCATATTGCTATGTGTAGGACGTTTTTTAATGGCATTCATAACCTTAATAAGATCAACGCCGTTACGTTCTGCAAACAGGCTCCACTCGTTCATAAAAGCCAGAATGGTTGCCCTGTAAGAGTTCTCAACAATTTTTGTCGTTTCCGACTCAATGGGACGATCCATAACCGTAAGAGGAAATTTTTCAGTGTTAAGAACTTCGTGCAGGAATTTCTCAACACGATTTCGTGCTTCAAGGTTACATCCCGAACAGACGCGCCAGAAGTCACGTATTGAAGAAACATATTCACGGCCAGGCATTACACGCTCAAAACTGTGCGAAAGAAGCGGTGTCTCTTTTAATCCACGCTTAGCAAATGCTTTTTTAAGGATTGGCCAGGCAACAAATTCGGTTGTTCCGGGTGCAACAGTAGTCTCTATAAGGACAAGTGCATTGGGAGGAATGCTTTCGCCAATTGTTTTCATAGATGCTTCGAGTGCAGCCATATCCGTTTCCCCTGTTTTCATATTTCCAAGCTCTTTCTTGGCATAGTCACACTGAACATCAACAACGACCACATCCGCCAGTTTCAGACAGTCGCTGTTGTAAGTAGCAACAAAAGTTTTGGCATCTTTTGTCGTTCTTTCAATAATTTCATCAACTTCCGGGTCTTCCGCTTTTACAGGTGATTCGCCTCTGTTAACCAAAGGTATTTTCCAGTAACTTCTCACACTCGGACGCTGATAACCGATTACAAATTTGCTGTAATTCCCGTTTTTGTCTTTAGTGTCGGCAACAATAGCAGCCATAACAACACCGACAAATCCGAGTCCCATAACCACAACGACCTCCTTACCTTCCGCTTTTGCCTGCCCGGCAAGTTTTTCAAGGCGTTTGTATTCCTGATCGTACTCCTCCGCCTGTGGAATAACAAATTTCTCTCCCGTAGGAGTGATTGATAATAATGCTTTTTTCTCTGCCATAATTGTATGTTTTAATAATTAGCTTATCTGATATTTGCGTTCAACTTTTGCTCGTATGTCCTGATAAGTTTCTTCATTACTTTATCAATAACCTTGTCGGTAAGTGTTTTTTCGCTATCCTGTAAAATAAAACTTACAGCATACGATTTCTTACCTGCATCTATATTTTTCCCTTCATAAACATCAAACAGATTTACCTCTTTCAGTAGTTTGCGTTCGGTGTCGTAAGCAAGTTTCTCAACTTCGGCAAAAGGAATTGATTTGTCAAGCAAAAGAGCAAGATCACGCCTTACCTCGGGAAATTTTGAGATAGGAGTATATTGGATTTTAACTTTTTTATTAAGTTCAAAAACATAATCCCAGTCAAACATTGCGCAAAACACATCCTGCTTAATGTCAAATTTTTTCAGTAACGATGAAGATATTTTTCCAGCCTCAAAAACCTGTTTCTTATTGTAAAAAACATCAAGTCCGTAATCGAAATATTCCTTATTACTTCTCACATAATCGAATTTATAAAATGGTATTCCTATCCGCCGGAGAAGATTCTGCGACATAGCTTTTATGAAAGTAAAATCAATTTCTTTACCCGGTATGTACCAGCTTTCATTTTCCTTTTTACCTGTAACAAAAAGAGCAAGGTTATTTATTTCGTTATACTTTTCAATTACGGATTTATCACCCTCCGGCTCAGAATTTTTAAAATAAACCTTACCAAATTCATACAGTTTCTGGTCGGAATTCTTTCTGTTAAAATTATATGAAATAACCTCAAGTCCTCCAAAAAGTAACGACTGGCGCATCACATTCAGGTCGCGGCTTAAAGAATTCAGAATTTGAACGCTTTGTTTTTCGTCAAACGCCTTACACTCCTCATAATAAGCACCTTTTGTGAGCGAATTATTTATAATTTCGCTAAAACCGTTGTCGCTCAGATAAGCTGCAACACTATTTTTAACTTTTTCGGGATCAGGTTTTTTACCGTGTACTATTGCAGATGTTTGACGCACGGGAATTTCAATATTGTTATAGCCGTAAACTCTCAAAATCTCCTCAATTACATCAGCTTCGCGCGTAACGTCAATTCTGTAAGAAGGAACCGACAATTTCATTCCGTCAACAGTATCTTCCAATATTTCAAATTCAAGAGAACTCAAAATATTTTTGATAACATCTTTACCAAGATTTTTACCAATCAACCTGTCAATATTTTTCCACAAAACGTCAACTTCCGTTTTAACGAAAGGTTTTGAATAAACATCTTTAATATCGGAGGAAATTTTCCCTCCTGCAATTTCTTTAATAAGCAATGCCGCTCTTTTTAGAGCATACAAAACCATTTCAGGATCAATACCGCGTTCAAACCTGAAAGAAGCATCTGTTTGCAGATCGTGATGTTTTGAAGTTTTACGAATGTGGACAGGGTCAAACCAGGCACTCTCCAGGAAAATACTTTTAGTGGTTTCCGTCACTCCCGAGTCAAAACCACCGAAGACACCTCCTTTACACATAGGTTTTTCCGCATCACAAATCATCAGGTCATTTTCGGTAAGTTCCCTTTCAACTTCATCAAGGGTAATGAATTTGGTTCCTTTAGGCAGTTTCTTAACAATAACCTTCTTACCTGTAATTTTATCAGCATCAAAAGCATGCAACGGTTGCCCTGTTTCGTGAAGTACAAAGTTGGTAATATCAACAATATTATTAATAGGCCTGAGACCTATAGCATTAAGGCGGTTTTTTAACCAATCCGGGGACTCTTTCACCTGAATTCCGGAAATTGTAACTCCGGTATATCTGGGGCAGGCTTCAGGATTTTCAACAATAACATCAATGTCCAGGTCTCTGTTATCAATGTTAAAATCATCAACCGGCGGAATATTTATATGGCGTCCGGTATTGTTATTATTCAGGAAATCAATATTATCAAGGACAGCTTTAATGTCTCTGTCAACACCTATGTGCGACATTGCATCGGTGCGGTTAGGTGTCAGCCCGATTTCAAAAATATAATCTTCCGAAATGTTAAAATACTCTTTTGCAGGCATTCCCGTTTGAGCATTGTCATCAAGAACCATAATACCGTCGTGAGAAGTCCCAACACCTATTTCGTCTTCGGCACATATCATTCCTTCCGAAACCTCACCTCTCAATTTGGCTTTTTTTATTTCAAAAGCATTCTCACCGTCATACAATTTGGTTCCAACGGTTGCTACAACAACCTTTTGTCCGGCAGCAACATTGGGTGCCCCGCAAACAATCGGGAGAATTCTGCCATCACCCACATCAACGGTGGTAACACTTAATTTATCGGCATTGGGGTGTTTTTCGCAAGTGATTACTTTTCCAATTACAATACCTTCCATTCCACCCGTAACGGATTGCCATTTTTCGAGGCCTTCAACCTCAAGGCCACTATCAGTAAGTAATTCCGAGAGCTTTTCGGGTGAAAGCTCGAAATCAAGATAATCTTTAAGCCAGTTATATGAAATCTTCATTGTTAAATTTTTTGAATCTGCAAATGTAAGATTTATTTATAAATAGAAATAAATATCGGTTAACTTATCCTGCTCCAATCCGTTCTGTTTTTATTCAAATAGGCCAGTTGTTTACGTATAATCTCATTTTCTTTACTTTTGAGATGCGGATCGTTTTTCAGAACCTTTATGGCTGTTGTTCGGGCATATTGCAGGATTTTTTCATCTTTTATCAAATCCGCAATTTTGAGGTCTATAATTCCGCTTTGTTGTGTTCCCATCAGGTCGCCGGGGCCACGGAGTCTTAGGTCGGCTTCCGCAATTTTAAACCCGTCGGTGGTACTAACCATTGTTTTGATGCGTTGCCAGCCGTCGGGAGTAAGTTTATCTTTGGTCATCAGAATACAGTACGACTGGTCGGCACCTCTTCCCACACGTCCGCGCAGCTGATGTAATTGTGACAATCCGAAACGTTCGGCATTTTCGATCACCATAACCGAAGCGTTTGGCACATCCACACCCACCTCAATAACAGTTGTGGCAACCATAATATCTGTCTCGCCCTTTACGAACCGTTGCATTTCATAGTCTTTATCTTTGCTGCTCAATTTACCATGAACAATACTTATGGCGTAATGCGGAAGAGGAAACTCGCGGCTAATACTTTCATAACCGTCCATCAAATCTTTAAGGTCGAGTTTTTCGGATTCTTTAATAAGAGGATATACAAAATATATCTGCCTTCCCTCCTTTATTTGTTTCCGCATAAATCCGAACACCTTCAGCCTGTCTTTATCATAAAAATGAACTGTTTTTACCGGTTTTCTACCCGGAGGCATCTCGTCAATAACAGAAACATCCAAATCACCGTAAAAAGTCATTGCAAGCGTTCGAGGAATGGGTGTGGCGGTCATTACCAAAACGTGCGGAGGGATTACATTTTTCTTCCAGAGCTTTGCCCTTTGAGCAACACCAAAGCGATGTTGTTCGTCAATGACAACAAGTCCGAGATTTTTAAACTGTACGGTATCTTCAATCAGTGCATGTGTTCCAACAAGCAGAGGTAATTGTCCGTTTTGCAACTCATGGTGTATGATTTTCCGTTCTGCCGCTTTTGTAGAACCGGTAAGCAGTCTGATGTTAATATCAAGACCTTTCAGCATTTTCGATATTGAGTTGTAGTGTTGAGTGGCAAGGATTTCAGTTGGAGCCATCATACAAGCCTGGTATCCGTTGTCAACGGCAATGAGCATATTCATAAGTGCAACAAGGGTTTTCCCGCTACCGACATCACCCTGCAGAAGCCGGTTCATCTGTTTGCCGGAGCCGAGGTCGGCCCGTATTTCCTTTATTACTCTTTTTTGTGCCCCGGTAAGTTCAAAGGGCAGATTTTTATGATAAAAGTCATTAAAACATCTCCCGACAACGGAAAAAACGTGTCCTTTTATTTTTTCGGCACGAATAATTTTTAATTCCAGAAGTGTAAGTTGAACAAAGAAAAGCTCTTCAAAGATAAGTCTTGCCCGTGCCCTGTTCAGAATTTGTTGGTTTTGCGGAAAATGAATATTTACCAAAGCATCATTTCGCGGTAACAGTTTAAGGTTGTCTATTATTTCAGGAGTAAGAGTTTCGTACAGATGATCTTTGACAACGGGTACAAGATTTTTCATTATCTTTTGAATACCCTTACTGTCAAGTCCTTTGGATTTTAGTTTTTCGGTTGAATAGTAAAAAGGTTGTAATCTTTCACCGAGATTAACTTTTGCGGCACCCGTTTCTTCAATTTCCGGATGAGGGATATTGTATCTTCCTTTATAATAATTGGGCTTACCGAAAACAATATACTCTTTATGCGGGGAAATTTTATCAATTATCCATCTTATTCCTTTGAACCAAACCAATTCGATATTACCGGTTTCGTCCCAAAGAGTTGCTACAAGTCGCTGCGAGCGTCCCTGCCCTACTTTATGCATATCAATTATTTTCCCTTTTATCTGAAAATAGACGGTGTCGCTATTAACTTCACTAACTTTATGAAATTTACTTCTGTCAACATATCTGAAGGGAAAGTAATGAAGAAGTTCGTTAAATGTAAATATTTTCAACTCCTTTTTAAGGAGGTCAGCCCTTACAGGACCAACTCCTTTGAGATATTCAATTGGCGTTTCCAAAATATTTACGGTCTTCATTCAACTATGATTTTCAGAGCAAAAGTAGTAAAAAGCGGGCAAAAAAAAACTCCCCTGTTGAGGAGAGTTCCTTTTAAAACCAAATATTTTTTAATAATCCCAGAGTTCGTTTTCGAAATCAGAGATTTCATTTTTAATTCTTTGAGCTTCCAACAAGGCGTCCATTCCCTGCGCATAATCCGATATAGACCTGCCGTAAACATTATCTTCTTTCACTATATAACTTGCAAACAGACGATTCATAAAGAGTTCGTCATATGTACGATTCATAGCGGTATTAAGTCTATTATAAACAATTGATTTGGCAAAAACAGGTCTTGCCTCGGGGAAATATATCCAGAACATCTTCGATTCACCAAGATCTTTTCCGGATGTTTCATCAATTAGCTTTCTAATCGGACAAATTCCAAGAATCCTAACATCCATAACTGAGCGTTGCTTATCGAAAAACCAATCTTCTTTAATTTGTAATTTTTGAACAGTAGAAGGATCAAATTCCCTTGGAATATAATCATAGCCTAAAATAATATCAGGATTATTCGGATCCAGTTTTGGAATTGTATCTACCGTATTCAGAGTATTTTCTATTTCCTGATAAGTTAAAGGAATCAAAAACTGATCATCCGTTTGATCATAAGCAGTAATAGTTCCTTCTCTAAGAGCATCCATAATGACAGTCATAAAGTTTTTCATTCCTTTTTCTCTCTTTAACGGATAATAGAAAGGTTGATTCATTTTTTGCCGGAGATCAATAATTCGCCATATTCTCTTCCTCCAAACCACATCAGCTTCTCTGACGGGATAATACGGGAGAGGTTTTTTATCAGGCAAATTTATCTCATCAAAAACACCATCGCGGGGACTATCCAGAATTTGGGCATCCGATGTATAACTTATTCCCAGAATAAGTCCCAAAAGAATTATTAAACTAACCAGTGATTTCATAGTTGCCTCCTATATTTTTATTATTTTATTTCTACAGTTACCGATTCTATTTTTCTTGGACCTTCAGGTCCTTTAACCTTAATATCTTTAAAAATTATCATATCGCCTTTTGATACTCCTTTTATCAAATTTTTCATTCTATCGGTAAACATCTGACTTGATGACTTTTCAGGAGTAACATAGCCTCCGCCCGATGGCACAATCATTGTAAAAGAAGTTACTTTAAACGGATATTCAAAGTCAGTTGATTCGGGTAATCTACACATTAAAAAAGAATTTGTAAGCATTTGATTTTTTGAAATCTTACCATTTTTTGTTCCCGGAACTTTAGCAATAGGGTCGGGCAACCTCTTAACCCTGAACTTCTGCTCACCCATAAATTTCTTTCCACCCGGGTCGTCGGCATAAACCTTAATTACGACCTCATTTGCATTATTCGGAATATTATTTACAATCCATCCTCCTTCACTGCTTCGTGTAAGTCTTCCGGCAGAAATAGCCGGCTGAAGTTGTGCATCTGATTTTCCCGAAGCTGAAATAGCAACAGGATTATCAACACCACGATAGAAAACATTCATTTTTGTCGGTGAAATTGTTGCAGATGGTTTTGCAACAATATAATCACTTTTAAATCCGTAATATCTCGGCGTACCCATTGGTGTCATCAGTTTTATCAATCCCGCATACTTTTTCTCACCTATTGAGTTTGCAGGCAGTTCAAGTTTAACAACACCACCTTCACCTACATATTTTTTTGCCCGGCCTATATTAGCTTCCGTGAGGGTATCAGCTCCGTCAAGAATATAAACTTCCGGGTTTTGTGTATTGTCAACGGCAGCAACAAGTATTTCGGCCGAATAATCATCTCCCTGAAAGATATATTTACTTTCCGGAATCACCTTTGCAGCCACATCCGAAATCTTAAAATCCTGGGCAGAGATGGAAGCAAGAAGATAATTTACAATATCCGACTCTGCATTGTAAACCTCGGCTTTCAGTTCATTTAACAGAACAACATCAGCAGCAAGAATAGTATGGTAAAAATTATGCTCTTCCCAAGTTTGCTTTTGCTTATCTGCATCATAATAAACACCATCGGTTATCAGCCCTATTTTTTTCGAGAAAGTTTCCCTGTCTTCTTCTTTTATGAATTTTAATATTTTATCTCTGTAAACATTAAGACTATCCTTTAAATCACCTGCAACCCCTTTTTTCATATCCGTTCCCATAAAATAATGGGTCGGCATATCAAAATTGTCCTTATTTTTAATGTCGGCCAACTTAACGGTATCGGCAACACTATGGGGGATTTTCTCAGTTTTAGATATGACGGTTATTTTTAAAGAATCAATATAATTTGTTAAACTTTTGGAAAGGTTCTGTACCTGTTTTGCCTTTTCCCAATATTTTCCAACTTTTTCGGGATTTAATGCATACTGTGCATTAAATTTGGAATATGTCTGACTAATTTTTTGTGAGAAATTTTCATTCGTTGATTCCATACTTTCGTTTACCACAATAAAAGCATCAAGAATCTGTTTTGCCACGTTCAGCGCCAAAAGTGCCGTAAGCACCAGATACATCATACTAATCATTTTCTGCCGTGGTGTTTCCTTATATCCTGCCATTAGATGTACTAATTATTGGTTTATTAATTTAGGGTTTATCAAATTAATATTACGATTTAACATTCATTGCCGAAAGCATATTTCCGTAAACGGTATTTAATGCGGCAACTTTTTGAGCAAGATTATCCAACTCTTTATTATATTCGACAGTCTTATTAGCAGATTCATTTAGTTTCTCAAGAAATGCATCAAGAGTCTCTTTCAATTTGGCAGTTGTGTCAACCTGATCGGATGTCTTTTTCATTTGATTCTCAAACAGGTTATTCAAAGCGTTAAGATTTTGTTGATATTTAGCCGTATTATCAACCGAGCTGTTCATATTTGCAATAAATGCTTCAATTGCCTCATTGAGCTTAGACGAAGAATCGGTTTGAGCCTTTGAGTTTTGAAGTTGCATTTCATATGTAGCATTTAAAGAAGCCAGATTGCTTGAAATTTTGTTTAGTTGTTCGCTGTAATCGCTTTCTTTAATATTAGTAAAGTCAAGTGCTTCTGCCGACTTTGACAAAATTTCTGCCGATTTATTATAATTATCAGCAAGAACTTTGGCTGACTCGGCGGCAGCTTTAACACTATTATCAAATTCAGTGGTTGCAGTCAAATTGCTTTTCAGTGATTCGGAGGCTTTCGAATAAACATCCGAGAGGCCGTCGGCTGAAGTTGAAGCTGTTTTCAATGAATTTAAGTGCTCCTCGGAGGCTGAAATTTCTTTGTTTATTGTTTCTGCCTGTTTGTTAAACGACTCCGAAAGAGTTTCAACATTTTCGGCTGCACCTTTAACTTTTTCAGTAAATTGGTTAGTTACGACAGCGGCATCGGAGATGTCGCTTAATTTGGCAGTATTTTCACTTAACTTGTTAAGTCCTTTCCCCAGGCTTTCAATTAACTCCGGTCCAACTTTAGCTTCGGCAAGCATATTATCCAGTTCTCCTGACAATCCTTTGGTGTCGGCTCTGGAGATTGTATCTTCGTCAATATTTTCAGAGATACCGTGATACATACCGGCAAGTTCGGGATAAACCAAACTCCAGTCGGGTTCAACGTGAGGCGGTTCAAAAGCTGAAAAGAAAAATATAATTGCCTCGGTACCAAGGCCTGCAATAAGCATATAATCGGCACCCGGATAATGGTTAATTTTAAACAGAGCTCCAATAATAACTACCGAAGCTCCAATACCATACAACTTGGCCATAAAGTTCTTAAATCCCCTGCTTTTTACTATATTCGCAATTCCCATAACAATTTAATATTGAATATTAATTATGATTAAAAATTAGTTTACAATTATTTCTTATAAATATGTGATGCTTTGGCCGGGTTATCATCTTTTTGTCTTCCCAGGTACGGCTGGATACACCTAAATCCGATATATGATTTTGCAGTATCCTGAAACTCATAGGTTCTGCTGGCTACTTCCAGGAAGTTCCCAATATCTTTCCAGGAACCGCCCCTGATTACTTTTCTTTTCAGAACAGGAGGATCGGAATCGTCAGCATTATACTGATAGTTAGGATTCAAGTCCCAAGTAAAGTTATATGATGACTCATCAAAAGCATCTCCGGTCCACTCAGAAACGTTACCGGCCATATCATACAAACCCCAGTCATTTGCAGGATAGTGAGCCACAATTATTGGTGTTACACCGCCATCATCGGAATAATTACCTCTCTGCGGTTTAAAGTTTGCAAGGAAACATCCCTTATCATTTCTTGTATAAGGGCCACCCCATGGATAGGGGCTGAAATCGTGACCACCTCTTGCCGCCCATTCCCATTCCGCCTCTGTCGGCAAACGGTAATCATGGATACTTGCCTGTCCTTTCTTCGAGGCAAGCCAACTATTTTTACGTTCTGTTCTCCATACACAAAATGCCTTTGCCTGTTTCCAGTTCACCCCAACAACAGGGTAATTATCATAAGCAGGATGCCAAAAATACTTTTGAGTAAGGGGTTCATTAAAGGAATAAGAATAGTCGTAAATCCAAACCAATGTATCGGGATACACATTTATCTCTTCTTCCCTGACATAAACAGACCTGTCCTGCAAACCTTGCGGACGATTTGCGAGTGAGGCTGTTTTCGGATCTCCTTCCTGGGAAAAATCCTTTCTGGCAGCAGCCATAAGATCCACCCAGTAATATTTATAATTTAACTTTCTCGTGTCAATCTCTTTTCTTCTTGAAAATCGTTCATTTTCAGGCAGAAAAAGCTCCTCAAGCACATCTTTCTCCTCTTCACCATTCCAATCAATCTTTGTATGCCAGTTGAGGAAAGGCGGATCGTACATCTCACCTGTTTTCTTGTTTTCCTCAATAAGGAAATCCTCAGGTAAAATATCTCCGAGAAGTTGCCTTGCAAGAGAGTCTCTTACCCAATAGACAAATTGCCTGTATTCATTATTGGTAATTTCGGTTTCATCCATATAGAATGCCGAAACCGTAACGGTTTTCGGTTTAAAAATCTTAGTGTAGGCAATATTATCCTCTCCAACCCCGATTGTAAAACTTCCCATAGGAATGTATGCCATTCCGTATGGATCAGGTTGATAAAAAGGTTTTCTGTCTTGTACGCCCGTAAGTTCTCCGTTTCCGGAGCTACCGCAGCTACCTAAAAATATTAAACCGGTCAAATAAAAAAGAATACGTTTCATATTTTTTTGAGATATTTTTCGATCAACTTTGATTAATTTACCCAAACTATCCTGTGTTTTTACTTTATATTAATTAAATTGTTTCAAATGTCTATAAGAATCTTGTATTTTTATAACTCCTTCTTCCTCTATCCATATCAATTTTAAAACAGTATCCGACCATAACTTCATGACTTCCGCTGCTTCCTATATTTGATGACGGTATCGTATAAGCATACCCGATTCTTACATCTTTTATCGCAAGCCCAACTAATATTGACAAAGGGTCAACTACTCTAATTGTGCTATAACTAACGCCGCCCCATACTTTATTATTGTATTTAACCATTGCTGCAATATCAATTTGTGTTTTTACCGCATCCGATTTTACCAATATTGACGGCTCTATTTCCCAGGATGGATTATTTTGAAATGTAAAAAAGTAGCCTGCCGAAAGATAATAATGACGTTTGGTTTTATAAGCCAAAATGTCGCCGGGTGATGACGATTCTGTCAGCCTTGTGGAAGATAATCCCACATAAAATTTGTCAGGGACAAAATAGTGTAACCCGAATCCGAAATTAAGAAGCATATCACTTTCCTGAGCTTTTCCCGCAAGAACCGGATCATCGGGGTCAAGGGCACCCTCAATAAGTTTTGAAAAATCTATTTTACCGTTAATAAAACCAACCTGTACCCCGATACCGAGGTTTCCCATTCCCACATCAACTCGATATGCATAATTAATTGTAAGTCCGATTTCGTTCCAATATCCGAGCTTATCGTTATAAATTGTTCCGCCGATTCCACCGTGTAAAATACCTATCGGAGAATTAATGGAAACACCATAAGTTTCGGGAGCTATTTTGTCGCCGTTGTTTTGATCTTTAAAACCGACCCATTGCTGACGATAAAGTCCCGTTGCACATATTCCGTTAACACTTCCCACAAAGGCAGGGTTATAAGCAGTATTATAAAACCTGTTATGCGCAAACTGGGCTTCCTGTTGGGCTACGACAGAGCCTGAAGCCAACAAAAACAGTGCGAAAGCACTTGCTATATATATTTTAAACCGATTTAAATCCATACCAAAAACGCCGCTAAATTAATAAAAAAAATTAAAACCAAGAAGAACCTGTTAATTTAACAAAATTAATCATACCAAAATGACTCTAAATATATAAAACTCAGTACTTTTGATATTTACTAAAAATTATTGTAATTGTTGAAAACTTTTTCTCCGAATCTCCTTAACTACAATTGAAACAACGTTAAATTTTGAAAATTAGTTTATTAAGAAAAAGAATTCAAACAATAAATCTTAACAGAGAGACATCAAAACTGTTCAAAAAGTTGTATTCACTTTTTTTTTGTCTGTAATTCCAATAAAACTACTTTTGCGCGCTTTTAAAAATTTAATGTTAAATATCTAAAAAGATGGCATTTATTGTAAAAGAGAAATTATTCTCAAAGAAATGGTTTGTGGCATATAGCCTTATTGTTGTAGGATCATTTATTCTATCGGCAGCTTTTGTGTTGTTTATAACCCCATATAAATTTGTTCCCGGAGGTGTTTATGGTATTTCCATTATTCTTCATTATCTTTTAAATACTCCTGTCGGGTTGGTGGCACTGGCATTCGATATACCTTTAACACTTATAGGTCTGAAAATTCTGGGACCCCGCTTTGGAATAAAAACGGTTGCCGGCTTTGTTTTGACTGCAATTTTTGTTGATACGCTAACCTATCTGTGGGGCTTTGAGCCTCTTATTAAAGATGATGCTCTATTGTCGGCAATATTCGGCGGCGTCTTAAGCGGACTCGGTTTAGGCCTGATATTCAAATCAAAAGCTACATCCGGAGGAACCGATATTATTGCAATGATATTTGCAAAATATACACATCTGCCGATAGGCCAGCTGATGGTTATGGTGGACTCGGTAATTGTGTTTATCGGGTTTTTCTTTTTTAAAGACTGGAAAATTCCTTTTTATTCATTAATTATTATATATGTAACAGGTAGAGTTATTGATGTGGTGGTTCAGGGAATAAACTATGAAAAAACCCTGTTTATCATTTCGGAAAAAACCGAAGAGATCAGAGATAAAATTATAAACGATCTGAACCGTGGCGGTACTTACATAAACGGTAAAGGAATGTTTCAGGGTAAGGATAAAACTATTATTTTTACCGTTGTCAGTCCCCGCGAACTGGCAATTCTGAAAGACTATATACATAAAGTTGATCCCTATGCTTTTGTAACGGTTATGAATGCTAGTGAGATTCTCGGTGAAGGTTTTAAATCATTAAATGAAAAACTGACCGATTAATTATTTAGTTTTGCCTCCGTTAACATTAATTTTTTTTACAATGCAACATTTAAAATATACTTGCCCTAAATGCGGAAACAAACATTTTGAAACAGGTGAAATGAGAGCAACGGGCAGCTTTATGACAAAATTATTCAATATTCAGAATAAACGATTCACAACAATAACCTGTACACAATGCAGATATACCGAATTTTTTGCGGCTAAAAGCAGTCAATTGGGTAATATTTTGGATTTTTTCACAAACTAATCAATACATTTTAAAAAAATGGCTAACAACGAAGATAAATTTAAAAAGATAATAGCCCATGCCAAAGAGTACGGGTTTGTTTTTCAGTCGAGTGAAATATACGACGGCCTTGCTGCTGCCTACGATTACGGGCAGTACGGTGTGGAATTGAAGAATAACATTAAGAATTACTGGTGGAAATCAATGGTGCAACACCACGAGAATATTGTGGGTATTGACGCAGCTATTTTTATGCATCCCACAACGTGGAAAGCCTCGGGACACATTGATGCATTCAACGACCCTATGATTGACAATAAAGATTCGAAAAAGCGCTATCGTGCCGATGTTCTTGTTGAGAATCATATTGCGAAAATAGAAGGGAAAATAGAAAAGGAAGTCAAAAAAGCCTCGAAAAGATTCGGTGAAAACTTTGATGAGCAGCAGTTTGTTTCCACAAATCCACGGGTTGTTAAATACAAGGAGCAAATAGAATCAATAAAAAACAGACTCTATTCCGCACTCGAAGAGGAGCGTCTTGACGATGTCAAATCCTTAATTGAAGAGCTAGGCATTGTTGACCCCATCTCCGGCTCAAGAAACTGGACTGAAGTGCGCCAATTCAACCTGATGTTCTCAACTCAACTCGGGTCTCTAAGCGAAGGAGCAAACACTATTTATCTCCGTCCTGAAACCGCACAGGGAATATTTGTAAATTATCTGAATGTTCAGAAAACAGGACGTATGAAGATTCCGTTTGGAATTGCCCAGATAGGGAAAGCTTTTCGTAATGAGATAGTTGCACGGCAGTTCATATTCCGTATGCGTGAGTTTGAGCAGATGGAGATGCAATTTTTTGTGCGCCCCGGAGAAGAATTAAAATGGTTTGAATACTGGAAAGAACAGCGAATGAAATGGCATCTTGAAATGGGTATCCCTCAATCGGAATACCGTTTTCATGAGCACGATAAACTTGCACATTATGCCAATGCCGCCTTCGACATCGAATTTAATTTCCCGATGGGATTCAAAGAACTTGAAGGTATTCATTCGCGTACCGATTTCGATTTGAAATCACATCAGGATCATTCGGGTAAAAAAATACAGTATTTCGATCCCGAACTGAATGACAGTTATGTACCTTATGTTGTGGAAACGTCCATAGGTGTTGACCGTACTTTCCTTGCCGTACTGAGCTATTCTTATACAGAAGAAAAGTTGGAGGACGGCTCCGAGCGCGTTGTTCTTAAACTTCCTCCCTTCCTTGCTCCTATAAAGGCTGCTGTTCTTCCCTTGGTTAAAAAGGACGGGTTACCCGAAAAGGCTCTTGAAATATTCGACGGACTGAAATACGATTACATGTGTTTCTACGAGGAGAAAGATTCCATTGGAAAACGTTATCGCCGTCAGGATGCCATTGGAACACCATATTGTATCACGGTTGACCATAAAACACTGGAAGACAATACAGTAACAATCAGAGAGCGCGATACGATGAAACAGGAAAGGGTGGGAATTGACAAACTTTCGGAAATTATCGGAGCAAAACTGAAGTTCAACGGATAGAATAATCTATTTTGAAACTATCATCTTTTTAATCAGCACATTATCTTCAGTTTCAAGTTTGTAATAGTAGATGCCGCCTGGCAATCCGGTAGCATCAAAGATGATTTTTTGTCCGGCTTGTTCCTGAAAGATTTTATCCACCAATACGGAAACTGTTTGTCCGGTGGAATTCATTACACTTATTTTTACCTTGCCCGGTACGGATATTTTAAAATATACGGTTGTTTTCAGAGAAAAGGGATTTGGGAAATTGTACAGAATATTTCCATTATTGTCCGCTAAATCACCATCCGGAAACTTTTCATCATTATTAACCTCTGCAATATAGGCATGAAACTCACCTCCTTGGGTAACCGAAAAGCCCGGTAGCAGGGTTATTACATTGCCGGCTTTAAAAGTTACGTCACCATCGCCCGTAACCGTAAAATCGGAAGCCGTTATAGAGTTTTTAGCTACGAAAGGCTCGGTATATGTGGTAATTGACATATCGTGCAACATCAAATCGTAAACTTGAGATTGTACTTTTACCGAAAACACAAATAGGAAAACCGATATGCAAATAATTAAACTTTTCATAATTATTATGTATTAAAGAATGTGACAAAGATACAAAAACAAAATTACTTTACAAAAAATATGTTGTACTTTCGCATCAATATTCGATTTGTAAATTCAAATATATAGATAATGCCCAACACAAAAAAACTTTTCCTCCTCGATGCAATGGCACTGATATATCGTGCCTATTTCGCTTTTAGTAAAAATCCGCGCATCAACTCAAAAGGTTTGAATACCTCTGCCGTTCTCGGTTTTGCCAATACTCTTTTTGATATCTTAAAAAATGAAAATCCGACACATATAGGAGTTGCAATTGATACCATAGCTCCGACGGTGAGACACGAAGATTTTGCAGAATATAAGGCACAGCGCGAAGAGATGCCAGAAGACCTTGCCAAATCAATTCCCTATGTAACAAAGTTGATTGACGCTTTTAATATCCCCCTTTTGTTTGTTGACGGTTATGAAGCCGATGATGTCATCGGAACTCTTGCCAAAAAAGCCGAGAAAAAGGGATTTTTAACCTATATGATGACTCCCGATAAGGATTTCGGGCAATTGGTGACCGATAAAATTTTAATGTATAAACCGGCCCGTATGGGAAACAAAGCCGAAATACTCGGTGTTAAGGAAATTTGTGAGAAATTCGGGGTGGAACGTCCCGAACAGGTCATTGACATCCTCGGACTTTGGGGTGACGCCTCGGATAATATTCCCGGAATACCCGGAATCGGGGAGAAAAGGGCAAAAGAACTTATCAAACAGTTCGGCAGCGTTGAAAACGTGATTAAAAATGCCGATAAACTCAAAGGAAAAATGAGGGAAAATATCGAAATGTTTGCACAGCAAGGATTACAATCCAAACAACTTGCAACTATTATTCTTGATGTTCCCATAGAGTTTGAGGAAGAAAAACTGTTACGAAAAGAGCCCGATGAAAAAGCTCTTCGCCAACTACTTGACGAACTGGAATTCAGGAACTTTGCCAAAAGGATTTTTACCGACCTCTCTTTGAAAAAAGGTGACGATGCAACACAGGCTGAACTTTTTGAAAACCGTGACGATGAAACAAAAACAAAAAATATCTCCAATACACCACACACATATTATCTTGTTGATACAAAAGATAAAAGAACAAATCTGATAAAAAAATTACAAAATGTGGATTCGTTCTGTTTCGATACCGAAACTACCGGACTTGATGCCCATAATTCCGAGCTTGTGGGTATGTCATTTGCCGTAAAACCGGGTGAAGCATGGTTTGTTCCTCTTCCGGAAAATTACAACAATTGCCTTGAAATAGTGAACGAATTTAAACCTGCTTTTGAGAATGAAAATATTGAAAAGGTCGGCCAAAACATTAAATTCGACATCTCCGTCCTGAAATGGTATGATACCGAAGTTAAAGGAAAACTTTTCGATACAATGCTTGCCCACTATCTTCTTGAGCCCGATATGAGGCACAATATGGATGTGCTTGCCGAAACCTACCTTAATTATAAGCCCGTTCCCATAGAAAAGTTGATAGGTAAAAAAGGTAAAAACCAACTAAGTATGAGAACGGTTGATATGGAGACCATTAAAGAGTATGCGGCGGAAGATGCCGACATAACCTTGCAGTTGAAACTAATTTTTGAGCCTCTGCTTGACGAAACAAAGACAAGAAAACTTTTTGACGAAATTGAAAACCCCCTTATTCCCGTACTTGCTTCAATGGAGGCGGAAGGTGTAAAACTCGACATTGAAACTCTCAGAGAGTACTCAAAACAGCTGGAAAAGGAAATTGATGAGCTTGTTAAACAAATTCATAAACTGGCCGGTGAGGAGTTCAACATTTCGTCTCCGAAACAACTCGGTGTTATTTTATTTGAAAAACTGAAGATAACCGACAAGCCTAAACTCACCAAGACAAAGCAATATTCCACGGGAGAAGATGTTTTGCGAAAACTTGAAAACAGACACGAAATAGTAAAGCTAATACTCGACTACCGTTCACTGACAAAGCTGAAATCAACCTACGTGGATACGCTACCCGATATGGTCAATCCCCGTACCGGAAGAATACATACCTCTTATAATCAGGCCGTTGCAGCTACTGGACGGTTAAGTTCAAACAATCCCAACCTGCAAAATATTCCAATACGCACCGAACGGGGAAGAGAGATTAGAAAAGCTTTTGTTCCGCGAAATGAGAAATATACTTTGCTTGCGGCCGACTATTCCCAGATTGAGTTAAGGATAATTGCAGAGTTAAGCGGTGACCAAGGAATGATTGAAGCCTTCAGGATGGGTCAGGATATTCATGCTGCCACTGCTTCCAAGGTGTACGGTCTGCCAATTGAAGAAGTGACCAAAGAAATGCGTCGCCATGCCAAAACGGTTAACTTCGGCATTGTTTACGGTATTTCGGCTTTCGGGCTTAGCGAAAGACTGAATATTCCGAGAAAGGAAGCAAAACATATCATTGATCAATATTTTGAAAAATATCCGGGTGTTAAAAAATATATGGAAAAAACCATTGAGTTTGCACGCGAACACGGCTATGTGGAAACAATAATGGGTCGCAGACGCTATCTCAGGGATATAAACTCTCATAATGCCGTCGTAAGAGGCTTTGCCGAACGAAATGCCATTAACGCACCTATACAAGGCTCTTCGGCCGATATGATAAAGATTGCAATGATAAACATACATAAGGCTCTTACGGAAAAAAACCTGAAAACCAAAATGATACTTCAGGTACACGACGAACTGATATTCGATACTTTTAAACAAGAGCTGGACATAGTGCAACCCCTTGTAAGAGAATTGATGGTCACGGCCATACCTATGAAAGTTCCGGTTGTCGTTGATATGAATACGGGAGATAACTGGCTTGAGGCACATTAACGGTGGATAGTGATAATATGCCGCTTGGCCTTGCGATAAATATTATATGAAAGATTAAATTCAGGTAGCCTTAATAATTTTGAAATTAAGAGATGAACCAATAAAAGTGCCCAACAAAAAAAGAACAACTAAAGTTATATATACACTTCTACGTTTTTTCAAATAAAACAGCCGCATTGCTACCCCCGAATCCCGAAGCCGTTTTTAAAACTCTGTTTAATTCTGCAGGTTTTGTCTCTTTCACAACATTGATTTTTTTTACGGTTCCGGGATTCTGAAATCCGTAAGTGCCGATTATTACATTTTGTCGCATTGACTCAAAACAAAATACCGACTCCATAACACCTGCCGCGCCGAGTGTATGTCCGATATATCCTTTGAAGCTGTTAACAGGAACACTATTCAAACCGTTTCGGTCAATAGCCATTGACTCCATATCGTCGTTGTAAGGTGTTGCCGTTCCATGTGCGGAAATAAAATCAATATCTTTTTTCCCTTTTAAAATATCGTTTATAACAATATACAGACCTTCTCCCGTTCTTGACGGTCCGGAAATATGGTTTGCATCATTGCTTCCCGAGCCTGAGACTATCTTTATCAGCGGCTTTTTAGCCTCCTCCTTACTTTCTGTCAGAACAACGGTAGCGGCTCCGTCACCAAGGGAGAGACCCGTCCTGTCGCTGTCAAAGGGTTTGCAGATATCTTTGCTAAGTGATAAAAAGGATTGAAACCCCGAAACAACAAATTCCGACAAGAGATCCGCACCGGCAACAATCACATTGTTATATTTGCCCCATTTAATAAATCTGTCGGCAATATTCAAAGCCAAAACTCCTGATATACAAGCATTTGAAATTACAAGTGGTTCGTTAGCCACTCCGAAAAATTTCCCGATTTCCCGAGACGATTTCCAAAGTTTAACTCTCTCTTTGTCAAAATCCTGCGGATTGTTTTTAAGTAAATCAATATTTCCCTTTGTTGTTGATATTATCAACAGGGTTCCGGGAGATTTAACATCAATAGCAGTACTCTTCAAAGCCTTGCTAATTGAGATTATCAGTAGTTGTTCAAAAGGAGTAAAATTGCTGTTTATTTTCAGTTTTTCAGATTCCGAAGCAAGTCTTTCCCTGTCAATCAGGGAAGCTGGAAACTCTTCGGGGTAGAGGTCATCATATTTACCGGTTTTAATGCCGGAAACACCCTTAAGCAAACTTCCAAAGTTTTCAGCAGTTGAAAAACCGAGAGAGGATATAACATTATCGCCTGCAATGTAACTATTTGCCATAAAACCAATAACTCAAATTATCAGACGGCAAAAGTAGTATAAAAAAAACTATTTCAGTTTATCTTCGGGAATTGCCATATCCGGGGAGATATGCCTGAAGTTATGTTCATTCTTCCATTCATTCTCATACCGGTTCAGCATCTTTGGAATAAACTCGGCAAGTTTTTTATTCATTTTGTCAATCTTAGCCTGTGGTGTGACAACCGGGTCTTTTTTTTCAATTAATTTTTTAGCTCTTTCAAACAATTCGGTATCATCGGCAGTTATAGGTTTTAAACCCACATGTGCTTTCCAGCCCCCCATTATTACGTCAACAATAACAACATATGTTCCGCCTGCTTTAAGGTCGGCAGTTAAAAACTCTTTATTTTCCGAAGATGCCCAAAGCAATTGTTCTCCCGGATCACATTCATACCTCATATAATTTTTCCCTTTGAACACGCCAATATACTTATCACCGTGAAAATACTCAAAGGAGATTGCACCTCCCCAGCCAGTGACACGCACAAAATAGATGACTGCTTTTCCTTCTGACGGGGGTTGAAATCCTTTAGCAAATACTGCTGAAGCCGAAACAGCATAAAGAAGTGCTACGGCGATAATAAGCTTTAAAGTTTTCATAATTCAAGGTTTTTTAATTAATAGAAAAATACTAAATATACTTTCAATGCAAATATATACAAATTTTTAATATTAATTTAAACCAAACCCTGCTTTTTTTTCCAATCAACAAAAAAATCCGGATTTGTCAGGATTAATTCACCGTCAGTGCTTAAAAACACCTGAACGCTTCTTCCGGTTGCAATAACTGACATATCACTTTTTCTGATTATTCTGTACTCAAATATTATTTTTGCAGCTTCACTGTTAACGAACTCCGTTTCAACAACTATTTCATCACCATAAACCAATTGACTTTTATAATGAACGGCAATATCCACAACGGGCGTAACCAACTTTTGCTCATAAAAATCAAGATAACCGAGTCCGTATTGCTTTCCGAAGGCTTCGCGTCCGTCCTCAAAATACTTTATATAATTTCCGTGCCACACAATCCGTAAAGAGTCCACTTCACTAAAACGAACTTTTATATTTGTTCGGTTTATTAAATCGGTCTTACTTTCAAAACCGGCTAATCTTTTCCTTTTCATTAAGGCATTTTTTACAAAGTTAAAACAAAAAGACTTTCATTTCACAAGCAGCAATTTTTTCTCCGTTCAGAAAAACGGTTCCTTTTACTATTTTGGCGTTCATAACTTCGTGTTCTACTGAAACAGATGTAGTTATGGTATCGTTAATTTCAGGTAACAAATCTATTTCCAGATTTTTAATACCACCAATCATTCCCTGCGGAATTTCCACGCCTCTGTTTAATGCAACGAAACCGGCCTGAAGGGCACAGGTTTGAGCAATATTCTCAATGATACCCGCTTCGGTAAATACTCCCGCTTCGGTCAAAACATTTTCTTCCGTTACCGTGAATGACGATTCCGCCGTTTTCTCACCGGCATTAACAAGTTTTTCCACCATTACAAACGGGGGACGTTGCGGAATCAATTCTTGTATATTAAGTGCAGTCATTTAAGCTGTTTTTTACATCGTAACAAAGTATGCCCCAATCCTATATCTTTAAACTCCGCATCAATGAATAATCCGGCATTTTCGACAAGTTTTTTCATATCGCCGGAATGGTACATCCTGCTGTTACCGTTTGCCATACAAGTGAAATACAATGATGTTGCGTGCAAACTGTATGTTGTTGCTTCAAATTTTTGTTCATCCCAAAAAGTCTCGAGAATGAATAATTCAGAAGTATCTTTCATTGCATTTTTTGCTCGTCGCAAAATACTAACTATTTCATTTTCAGAGAAACAATCCAGAAACTGACTCATCCAAAACACATCGAAACCCTTCGGGAAAGGTTTGTCATCATCTAAAAAGTTTATGGGATAAAAATTAATTCTATCCTTAAACCCATATTCGGAAACATTCTCTTTTGCATTTTCAAGTTGTCCGGGTAAATCCATAATTGTAATTGAAGCCTTTGGAGAATATGAGGCACAGGCAATAGCAAATTTTCCCGTATTTCCGCCAAGGTCAACAATTTTTTCCGGCTTCGATTTAAAGATTATTTTCAGTATCTCGTCGAAAGCAAAATCGGAATAAAAATGGTCAAACTCAAACCAGCTTTTCCGTGCATCATCAGGTAGTTCGGATAGTGCTTCATACACGGTATTCCAATTTCCGAAAACATTGTGCAAACCAACCGGTTTTCCCTCCCTGATAGACTCCTGAAGATAAAATGCGCCCTTATAATTAATATCGTTGGCAAAATTCATATTGGCTTTTGTCATAGCATCCCGTTCCAAAAAGAAACCTGTTTTTGTCAGTTTAAATTTACCCTCTTTCAAATATACAAGTTCCAAACTGAGACCCGCTTCAAGCAAAACCGTTGCACCGTATCTGGAAATATTCACATTTGAGGCAATTTGTTCGGATGTTAGACCCTTCTTTTCCCGTAAGAGCAATTTCAGGATACCGAAGTCTCTCAAAGCTTTGGCAGCCTGAAACATCAAAGGGGCAAAAGCTATTTTTTGGGCATCGGTTTTTGCATCAACAGCACGCTTTTTATCATTTCCATAGGAGTTCGACATAAAAATATAAATTTAATCTCATTTAATATCACCCCAAAAGTCGTAAAAATTAAACCATTGGTCGGGATATTTCATTAAAATATTTTCCAGATTTTCAATATACTCTTCCAACATAATATTAACAAGCCGGTTTCTGTCGTCCGGATTTTTGGGAGATTGGAATTTTTTTGGAGGTGTGGCATAAAAATGATAGTGCTTCGATGTTTCTTTCATAGCCATAACAAAACTCACCGGAACATTATATTTCAAAGGGATAAGGAACGGCCCGGCAGGAAACAAAGCATTTTTTCCAAAAAATTCTTTGGATAGAGTATTGGTACCCGGCAAAAACCTGTCGCCATGAATTGCAATCATCTCCCTATTCTTCAATGCTTCGGCAATTTGAAACAGGTGAGAATAATCATTCTTTCCGATAAGAATAAAATTAACATTTTTATCTTTATACATTTGCGTTAGAAAACCTTCTATTCTTTCGTGCTCATCGGCAAACATTACGATATTGATCTTTGTATTGAGACGTTTCAGCAGATGACCTGCTATTTCCCAGCTACCTGCATGAACTCCTATCAATACACCTCCGGTTTCATCAGCCAATTGTCGCAGATGCTCTTCACCGTCAAAATCAAAAGTATAGTTTTTATTTAATCCCGAAAGAAAAGCAACCTTATCAATAAGTACCTGCCCAAGTTTATAGAATGTTTTGCTTACATACCGAAAAGATTTAAAAGGCGAAAAATGAAGTCGTTTATTAAGAAAATAATAGGATGCTTTGAAAGCCTTCGGTGCAAAAATCAAAAAGTATAAAACAACAAACCGAAGGAAAAAATATGCGGAGGAGATACCGAAATATTTCAGTATGAAAACAAACGATTTATAACCGGCAATTCCACCTCTGGTTTTACCTGTCCATTGCGGCATATTATGATTTATTAACTCTTTCCGTTATAAAGTCGTAGAGTTCCCTGACGGTATTAACTTTAACTATTTCAGTAGGTTCAACCTTAAATCCGAACTCCCTTTCTATGAGAACAATAATATCAACGAGGTCAAGACTTTCCAATTCCAGTTCATCCCTGAGTAATGTATCATCTTTAATCTGCTCCGGCTCAAGCTCAAATTCGTCAATTAAAAAATCGTTAACTATTTTTATAATATCCTGTTCTTTCATATATCAATTAAACCGTTTTTCGTATTAAAAATGAGTTAAAATTAGCAAAAACCCAATGAATGCGCAAAAGTAGAATAAATTTTTGAAATAACAGCGAACCTGAGAAAATTTACCTTAATTATTTGATTTTAAATCCTTTTTACCACAAGCGAAGAGTTGGTACCACCAAAGCCGAAAGAGTTTGACAAAAACATATTAATGTTTTTATTTACTGTTTTATCAATAATATTAAGTTTGGAGGAAAATTCATCCGGTGTTTCAAAATTAATGTTGGGAGCAATAAAGGAGTTGTGCATCATAATCAACGAATAGACTATTTCGCTGGCACCGCCCATCCACATTTCGTGACCTGTCATTGCTTTTGTAGAGCTTACAGGTGTTTTCAAATCTCCGAAAACCTTATAAATAGCCTGAGCTTCCATTTTATCACCAACTGGAGTTGAAGTGGCATGCGCATTGATATAATCAATCTCTTTGGCAGTAATACCCGCTTGCTTTATACTCATTTCGAGAGAGGTTGCGGGGCCTTCAACATTGGGAACAGTTATGTGGTCGCCGTTGGATGAGAATCCGTATCCGATAATCTCTCCGAGTATGGGTGCACCTCTTTTAACAGCCGATTCATAGCTTTCCAGAATAACCGTTGCAGCACCGCCGCTCGGAACAAGTCCGTCACGGTTAGCATCAAAGGGTCGGGAGGCTTTTTGCGGGGCATCAACTCTTTTTGAGAAAGCCATCAGTCCGTCAAAGCTTCCCATTGACATTGCATTTATCTCCTGAGCTCCACCGCAAATGATCATGTTTTGTAAACCACTCTTAATCAAGTGATATCCAAGTCCTATCGAATGTGAGCCGCTTGCGCAGGCAGCACTTACCGTAAAATTTATTCCTTTAAGTTTAAAAATAACCGCAAGGTTCATGGTAACCGTTGAGTTCATTGACTGGAAAACCGAACCGGAGCCCACAAGCGTAGTATCTTTTTTTTCTCGTATTGTATCGGCAGCTTCAACCACTGGCACAGCGGAACTGTCGTTCCCGAAGATGATACCGGCTTTGGTTTTTTCAATATACTCTTCATCAATATTTGCATTTTTCAATGCTTCCACCGTTGACATATAAGCATATTCGCCCTGCTCAGCCATACCCACACGCATCCTTCTCGGAATAACACCTTTCAGTTTCGGTCTCTCAATGACTCCCGTCAGCGGTGATATAAAACCCAACTCTTTTCTGTACTCATCAATACCAATTCCCGACTTTCCATTGTATAGAGAATCTCTGACCTCGTCCAGATTCAATCCAATCGTTGAATAAATTCCTATTCCTGTTATTACAACCCTGTTCATTTAAAATAAAATTAGTGGTCAATAAGTAATTTTGAAACCTCGGATTTTAATACCGGCAAATCTTTTATAATAATTTTCCATAGCACCATATGATTCACTTCATCATAAGCATGAATAACTTTATTTCTTAAATCAACGATCACTCTTGCATAAGAAATATTAATATCCGGATTTAGCTTTAGCAATCTTCCTGTGGCTTCACCAATTATTTCAAGTTCCCTCTCTACTGCCCCTTCTAATTGTTTTATTATTAATATATTCATTAAATATCTTTTTTTTACCAATATGGAAATCAATAGATTCAATTGCTGTAAAAATGTCAGTCAAATATTTTTTTTCTTCATCACTCATACAATAACACTTTCGTTTTATTAATTGAATTAATTAAGTATGGGTTTGAAAGTGTTTCTTCAGCAACAATATCTACATCTCTTTTCAGTAAATTTTGAAGAGCGTACAATAATTTAAAATAATTTTCGCCATATTCAATCGGGTCCAAATTATCATTAAAAGAAACTAAAAAATCCACATCACTTTGCTCTTTAAAATTATTACTACAAACCGAACCAAATAAATAAGCACGCTTAACTTTATTCTCTTTTAATAATCGTCTGACTTCCGAAAGTTTATCATATATAACCTGTTGAATCATAGATGTTAAATTTGTTGCAAATATAAATAAAGTTTTACAATTTTTTAATACCGAAAACTCATCTAAGTATAGATACCTCCGTTAACTGAAATTACTTCACCCGTGATATAGGAAGACCTGTCGGAAGCTAAAAACTCAACAACTTCAGCCACTTCATCAGGTAAACCGAACCGGTTAAGAGGGATGAATTTTTTCAATTGACTTTCATCAAGGTTTTCGGTCATTTTTGTTTTAATATATCCCGGAGCCACAGCATTAACGGTAACGTGCTTTTTCCCAACCTCCTGTGCCAAAGCTTTGGTTGCGGCAATCACACCTGCTTTTGCAGCCGAATAGTTCGTTTGTCCGGGCAACCCTTTTATTCCCGAAAGGGAGACAACATTGATTATCCTGCCGTACTTTTTAACAATCATGTCTTTCAACAATGCTTTGGTCAAATAGAAAAATCCGTTCAGGTTTATGTCAATCACACTTTCCCATTCCTCATCCGACATAAAGATCATTAGATTATCGGCACTTTTCCCGGCATTGTTAACCAATACGTCAATATATTCACCGGGATGATCTTTTTTAAACGACTCATAAAAATCATTGATTTCTTTCTTACTGCCGATATCAAATCCCGTAATCTCAGCCGAACCTCCGGCTTCCTCAATCGTTTTTAAAGTTTCTTCTGCACCTGCTTCGTTTCTGTTATAATGAACCAGAACATGAAAACCGGAGGAAGCAAGTTTAATACAAATTGCTTGTCCAATACCTCCCGAACCTCCTGTTACTAATGCGTTTCTCATATTCTTATCAGTTTCTTAAAATCCTTTTACACAATTATTTTGAATAAAATTATTTATGTTTTCGATATCCGAATATTTTGGTGAATCTTCAATAAATTTGGGAACTATTTGTCTCAAATCATTATATACTGTTTTGGTTTTCTCCGACAAATCCGATACAATATCAAGATAATCAATTGCTTGCAATAGTGCAATCAATTCTATTGACATAACCTGAAAAGCATTATTAATAACCTTTTTGGTTATCAGGGCAGAATTTGTTCCCATACTCACAATATCCTGATTATCATTATTATTCGGGATACTATGAAGATACATCGGAAAAGAAAGAGTTTGATTTTCAGCAGTGGTTGAAGTTGCAGTAAACTGCACTCCCTGCATCCCAAGATTCAATCCCAAAGTTCCTAGATTGACAAACGGAGGTAAAATTTTATTCAGTTTATCATTCATCAGGAAATTCAGTTGTCTTTCAGTTATCATAGAGAGTTTTGTAACGGCAATTTTCAGTTTATCCGATTCAAAAGAGACATAATCGCCGTGAAAATTACCACCGTGATAAACGTTTCCGGTTTTATAATTTATGACCGGATTATCGTGAACCGAGTTAGCTTCATTAATAAACACTGCAATTGCATTTTCAATTGCTTCATATACCGGTCCCAGGATTTGCGGAACACACCTTATTGAATAGTACTCCTGAACTCTTGTGGAAATTTTTGATTGAAATCCGTTTCCGTTATAAAACTCACTTTCTCTTTTTTTAATTCGTTTACTACCCTCTTCGAGCCATCTTATTTTCCGGGAGATATATTGCTGTCCTTTATGCTTTTTAACGCTGTTAAGCTCTTCGGAATAGTAATCGTCAAAGGATTGAACAATCTGATTGATGAATGCCGAGGCTATCAACGACCAGTTGATCAAGCGACGGGCTTTTAATGCATTGACAATACTAATACCGGTCATAACCGAAGTTCCGTTCATTAATGCCAAACCTTCACGAATGTGTATTTCAACGGGTTTAAGCCCGGTGCTGTTAAAAACTTCCGTTGTGTTCGATAACCGGCCCTTATAATAAACTTCTCCTTCGCCAATCAAACAAAGAGCAATATGTGCCAGTTGAACAAGGTCACCGCTGGCTCCAACGCCACCATGTTCGGGAACAAAGGGTATTATATCCCTGTTTATGAACTCAGCAAGCAAATTAACAACACTTTGATGCACACCCGAATAGCCCTGAAGCAGATTGTTTAGCATAACAATCATTGCTGCTTTTATCTCAACAGGAGGAATAGTATCTCCCACTCCAGAAGCGTGACTTTTGATAAGATTATATTGAAGTTGAATCTGATTGGCATCCTCTATCGCATATTGAGCCATAGGCCCAAAGCCAGTGTTTATCCCGTAAATGATCTTTTCTTTTGAAAACTCTTTCAGAAAATTAAAACTCAGATCAACACGTTCCAATGCTTGCGCAGATATTTCTATTTTAATCCCCTTATAAAGAATATCATAAAAATCATCAGGTGTTATATTTTTACTTCCGACAGTGTACATCAAACAGCAGAGTTACTTTTTATTGTATTTCTTCGCCCAGGCTTTATAGCGTTTTTTATAAATGGTATTAAAAACATTATAATAACTTCTTGCCCAATAATTTCTCAATCCGAAGCCGCCGGGTTTTCCCTCCATTCTTTCGGTCAGGAGAACTTTTTTTGTTTTTATATCGAAAAAGGTCACAAAATAATTGGCAATAACAGCCGTTTTACTGTAACTCTCAACGATAAATACAATTCCAAGCCCTTCCTGATCTTCGGTAAAATTATATTTATTTATCATTTCCTGAACTTTGGCATCGTCGAGATGGAGCATTTTACCGTTATCGTCAATAACCCGGTCATAAATATTAACTTCCTGATTTACGGCGTTAACATTATCCAAAGAAATTTCCACTTTTGACTTTTTGAAAAACTTACCGAGGTTATATTTTTCGTATTCGTTTTTAATCAAAAGATTCCAAGAATTAAAATATCTGTCTTTAATATCCGAAGGATTTGTAAAACCTTCGGATCCGATAAAATAGGCTTCGGAATAGTCAAGCCCGAACCAGGTTGCTTTTTCCGTTTGAAAAATTTCACTCATATCCTGTGAAAACAGGTTAACGGTGAAAAAAAGGCCGATTAATAAAACTGTAAATTTTTTCATTGTTATTTGTTTTTTCAATTTATATTTTCAAATTATTTAAATTACAGATTAAAAAGCATGCAAAGCATTATATAGCATAGCACTATATAACTTTTAATTTATTTTTATTCCTGTTTTATCCGTCATAGCTATTTAATCCTCTTTTATCTGCAAAAATACGAGGTTTTCGGTTAACATCAATCATTTGAAGTTTTTTTATTTCTGCGGGGCTAATAATTTCAATTTCGGGAGCCACTCTCATTTTTGCCCTGAACCTGTCCTTTATCTGTTTTTCCGCATTTTTTATTCCGGATTTTCCACCCACTTTTATTAACAGTTCATCCGTTCCGAGGGCTCCGGTAGAAACCTCAATAAAATAATTTTCAATAAAATCAATTTCATTTAAAATATCATAAATTATTGATGGATAGAGAGTTGTACCCTTGTATTTTATCATTTGTTGTTTTCTGCCCAAGACAGGTCCTATTCTTAAGGTCGTCCTACCGCATTTGCAGGGTTCTTTGAAATGATAGCAAATATCACCTGTTTTAAATCTCAACAGGGGCATAGCCTCCACACCGAGGGTTGTGATAACTACCTCACCGGGTTCATTATCTGCAACAGGTTCATTATTATCATCCAAAAACTCAACAATTATCAGTTCGGGATGATGATGACCACCCACACCATACTCACATTCATTGAACGCCGTTCCCATTTCCGTTGAAGCATAGGTGGAATATATTTCAATATCCCATTTTGCTTTTATCCTTTTCCCAAGAGTGTTAAGTGAAAAGTCACTATTCCTGATAGGTTCGCCGATGCATACGGCTTTTTTCACCGAAGTGGAATTAATATCAATACCGTTTCTTTCGGCATATTCGATCAATTTTATCAAAAATGAAGGGACGGCAATCAATGCAGTAGGATTTATCCGTACCATAGTATCAAATTGTAGCTGGGCATTCCCCGGACCGACACGCACAATTCCGGCACCCATTCGTCTCAACCCGAGATAATAAGCTATTCCGGCCATAAATCTGCGGTCAATGGTTACCATCATTTGATAAATATCGTCGGGAGTGCCGTTGCTGCAAGAGAGTGATATAAATTCATTATACGCAAGGCGGTCAAGGTCTTTATCGGAAAGTACGAAAGTGACCGGGTCGCCAAGTGTACCCGAAGTTGTATTGTAGTCAACAATCTTATTTTTTGCAATACAGATAAAATCTTTGGTGCGCTTTTGCAGATCATCCTTCGTGGTAACCGGAATTTTTGTCAGATCTTCCAGCTTTTTTATTGAACGTATATCTATATTATTCTCTTTGAACATTTCGGAATAATACGGAGACTTCTCAGACAAATAGCCGAGTAATTCCCGTAGTTTTTCTTCCTGAAATGCTTTTATCTCTTCCCTGCTTTTTAATTCAATTTCCGGTATCACACAAATATTTTTTTTCAGTTATTATTTATTTTTTATATCCGCTATCTTTTTCAATATCTTTTCTCTTTCCGCTTTTGAAGAAACCTCCTTTTGAAGGGCAAAATTATAATATTCCACCGATTTATTGTCATCCTTAATAAAATGATAGTAATCGCCGGCCTTTTCATAAGTATAATAAAATTCAGGATTTGAAGCAATAAACTTTTCCAAATCGCTTTCCGTTATTCCGTCAAAGTTATCCCGTTTTGTCTTCTCCACAAAACTCTTGTAAAAAAGGAAATCATTGTATTTATCAGAAAACAGGAACTTATCGGCGGGAATCATCAATGTATCAACCGTAAAGTCAGCCTTTCCGGCATTTGCATTATCAGCAAAAACCTTATTCAGGTCGTAACAAACAAATTTTCCAAGTTGAAAGGGTTGTGTCGAAACCCACATTAGTCGTTGTTCCGGTTTAAAGATAACCGAATGATGTGCAATCAACTGATTGATAACCTTTTCATTTGTCATTCCTATATCTCTGTTGCGAAGTCCCTTTTGGTTTCTAAGCAATGCTGCGGCTTTCAAATAATTGAGTTTTCCGTAATCGTTTATCAACTCGTCAACCCTTTCATACCTGTAAACCGATGTTCCGTTTTCACGGTTTTCAATATTCAGTTTTGTTTTTGCAAAAGCTTTATCCTGAAAATGGTTAGTGGCAATGATATAGTGCTTATTTAGCCTGAAAAGCACGGTTGTATCCAACGATTTTTCAATAATTGCCGCATAGCCGTCATTTGCCGAACCGATCAAAAAGGTTTCGGAGACAAAAGTTTCATATTTTTTAGCAATTTCAAAAGCTTCGTCAATATTCTTAGCATATTGCAGGATAGCTCTTCCGACAATAGATACGGGGGTTTTTGCTTTTGCCGGAATATCCGATTTGGCAGCATTAAGAGTAACCGTAAGTCCTTGCATATTCATTCCGGAAACCACTCCGATAAAACCGCCCCAGGTAATAAAAGCGAACTCATACCCATTTGCAGGGCGAACGAACTCTACAATTTTGTTTTTTGCAAAATCATCACCGGAATAAAAATCAAAATTTCTACCTATTAACAAAGAGCTGTCGGCTGAAAATTCATCCCAAACGCCAAATGAAGTACAAGCTACAAAATTCATATTTTGCATTGCATGACCGATATCATGGGCGGCATGATAATTAAGCATACGCTGGTATCCTGTACCGATGAAATCGAAATCGGGACTTGCATTCATTGAAATTCCGTAAATTTCCTTCTGATATTCCAACGGAACATAATCGTCAAGGTCACGGTCGAACCAGGCTATAAAATATTTCAGGAAATTCAGATAAAATTCATTGGGAATCAGTTCCTTTATCATTTTGATAAAAGCCTCTTCCTGATAATGAATCAACTCTTTGGATAATTTACCGTTAATGACTCCCCTTTTGAAAGGGTGTCCGGTAACATACATTTCCCACAGACCGGAATCATCTTGCTTAAGAAAATTCTCACCTATTCTGAAATAATCATTACTGACTTTATGTCTTTGCAATTCAGTTAAGTTTTTATCGTCAATCTTAGGGGGGTTAATTATAACCGTTTCTCTGAATATCAGGAATAAAATTACAATAAACAGAATTATTCCAAACAAAATTTTCAGAAATCGTCTCCACCGGTTGCCTTTTTTATCCCGCATCATTAATCTCCTTAATAATTCTTTTAATGTCAGTTATGTATGAAACGGTTAACAGCGAACCGGTAGAAACACCAAGCAATCCGTGGACATTGATATTCTGGCCTGTAAAAAAAAGATTTCTGATATGTGTCTTCGGCAGCACAAGTGTTTCAAAGGGTTTTTCACTGTCTTTTATTAATCCGTAAGCCGAACCGTCAGGTGTACCTGTATAATCCCTGAACGTCAGAGGTGTAGCCGTATAATATTTTTTAGCGGCGGCACGAAATTCAGGAAATCTCATAAAAACTTTTTTCAGAAGCTTCTCCGCCAATTCACTTTTAAAGTCTTTATATTCCCCGCCTCTTTTTTCAACTGTTGTATTAATCCATTTATCAAAAATCCTGGGATTAACGGGAGTCATTATGGTTATACCCGAAACAAATTCCCCTCCCCTCTCCGGAACCTGGGATGTAAGTATATATCCCTGAGGCCATTTATCCATTCCCGCTTCATGATCAGCCCAAGTAGAGTCAGTAAAAATATCAAAATAGTTATAGTTTAAATATTTTGCCATATTATCTTTAAGTACAAGATAAACGGAAAACATACTGATGCTGTTTTCCAACCTTCTTATCCGGTTGACATAGACTTTTCTAAGTGAATTTTTTGGTAGCAGGTTAATTGTATTTGCCGGATGAATGTTTGAAATAAACTTTTTTCCTTTAACGATAAGATTTTTATCTGTCCTTAATGAATCTACTGTTCTTTTCTCGTTAAGAATAATTTCGGTTACCTTCGCATTGTTTATAACCGTGCCACCGTATTGTTTAATAACCCCTACAAGGGCATCCGTGAGCTGAGAAGACCCACCGACAAATCTCCAGGCGCTTTCAATATAGGAATAATAGGTCATCCCGAAAACAAACATATTAGTCTTATCCCTTCCTCCTCCGATAAGTCCGTTAAGTCCTGCAAGAACATTACGCAAATCATAATCATCTGTCAAAGAGCTAATTACTTTAAAGGCATTCTGAGAATAGTGCTCACCGACTTTGAAAAAATCCTCATTATTTTTTGCAATGAGATTGAACATGTTTTCAGAAAAGCCAACCTTTTTTATTGTTTCGGTAAACTTTTTTACCGCAGCCCTTTCGGTTGGAAAATATGAGGAGATAGTGTCGGTAAAATTATCAAATCCCTGGGCAAACTTGTACTCTCTATCTTTAAAATTAAGGATATCAAATCCGTCAATATCAAGTCTTTTCAGTTTCAGGGAGTCATAAATGCCAAGATATTTAAAAAGTTTGTAAATGAACTGTCCTTTTGCAGCGCTTCCGAAATAGTGCATTCCCGTATCGAAAACAACACCATTACGCCTGAAGGTTTGCAAATTACCTCCGAAAACCGGATTTTTCTCGACAATGCAGACATTGTATCCTTCTTTACTCAGCAATGCGCCTGCCAAAAGACCGCCGAGACCGCTGCCGATAATTACTACATCGTATTGCCATTCTGTTACCATAAAGATATAATCCTAAAGAATAATAAAATTTACAAAGATAATAGAATAGCTTAAAGCGTAAAGTAGGATTATTTTGTGTTTTATATTTCCTCGGAAATATAATCGTCAATTATTTTATTCTCAATGTCGAAGTTAATTCCAAGCAAAGTGATTTTCCGTTTGCCGGAAGTGTATCTTTTGTGGTAGCCTTTCTCTTTTATCTGTTCCAATGCCGTTTTTGCATCCTGATTTGCCTTGAACTCTATGACATAGATATAATCGTCCGTGGTTATCACGGCATCAATTCTGCCGTCAACGGTCATCACTTCCGTTTCGATTGTAAAGCCGAGAAGGTTGATTATCAGATAAAAAAGCGAGTGGAAATATTTTTCTTTTTTGTCAATAAGTGTATATGAAATACCTTTGAAAACCGAGTTAACATTATCTATGAATTGTTCTATGCGGTGTTGTTCTATGGATTCGGACAATTGTACAAGCAGACTGCCTGTTTTGTCGGTTTTGCCGCCAAGAAGATATGACAAAAGATGCATATTGAACGAACTTTCCACTTCGAGGTTGGGATAGTCGAGCTGCAATGTCATTTTGCGCATATCAATTTTTTTTACCGTGAGATAACCTGTTTGGAAAAGTAACGGAATCAGTGAAATGGAAGTGATTTCATATTTATCCAAAAGACCTCTCGGAACGGTTTTGTTCTTTATGTCGAAAATAGTATATTTGTTTTCCTTTATCAGTTTCATAAGAAAAGTGGGAGTTCCGGTGGCATACCAGTAATCACCGAAGGTTCTTTTGTAGAAAAAGTTCAAAATAGAAAAGGGATTATAAACAAAAGTTTTCCCGTCCCAGGAATAGCCGTTGTACCATTTTTTTATTTGGGCGGGGATATCATCGAAGATGCCTTCATAATCCTCTTCTACCTTTTCAATGTACTCGGGAAAATATGAGTCTAATTCTTCTTGGGTGTAACCTGTTAAAGCAGCATAATTTTTATCAAGTGTAATATCATTCAGATTGTTCAAATCGGAAAAGATGGAGACCTGACTGAATTTGGATACTCCCGTTACGAAAAAGAATTTGATGTAGTTGTCGCTGTCTTTGATGACGGAATAAAAACTTTTCAGAATTTTACGGTTTTCTTCGGCTTGCGGAATATCTTCAATGTAGTCTATTATGGGTTTGTCGTATTCGTCAATGAGGATGACAACCTTTTTATCCGTTGAAAGTTTTTGAATCAGTTCCCTGAATCTTGTGCTGAAATCGTCAAATTCAAATGCAATATCGTATTGTTTGGCAATCATTAACAATTCGTTATTAATAGCTTTCTCCAATCCGAGTGAACGGTAGTTCATATTTGAAAAGGAAATCTTAATCACCGGATACTTTTCCCACTCTATCTTATCGTAAATCCACAGACCTTCAAACAACTCTTTATTTCCGTAAAATATCTCTTTTATTGTGTTCAACAACAGCGATTTACCGAATCGGCGTGGGCGGGACAGGAAATAGTAGGAAGCCGAATTTATCAAATTGTAGATAAATTCCGTTTTATCAATATAGAGAAAATCTCCTTCCCGGAGTTTCTTAAATTCCTGTATGCCGATGGGTAGATTTTTCATATTAAACCGTTTGTGAAATTTCCCAACAAAGATAATGAAAAAAAACGAAATTTTTCATTTTTCATTGAAAATAAGATTTGTTAATGTTTCTTCAATACATAAATTATATTAGATGTAAATTTCGTATTATCAATTATTTCCGTTTCAAATCCGGCATTCTTTGCCGTTTCTATAATAAGTTTTCCCGAAACAAAATCCAGCTTTTCAACGGTTTTGTTAAATCCGAAACGTGTTGAGAAAAATTCCGTAATCCGGGTTCCCTTGGTTCTTTTTTTCAGGTCGGCATCCGCATCCCGCACAATGATAATCCCGTTGTCATTTAAAGCTGAAAAACATTTTTCAAGTAACAGCATTTGCTTTTCTTTCGACATATAGTGCAACACATCACTGATAATCATCACATCACTTTGCGGTATTTCCGCCGTCAATACATCACCGGTAACAAATCTCAGATTATCAAGGTCTTCGGTACAATGTTCCGCAGTCAATATCTTTTCTTCATCATAATCAATACCCGTTATTTTCCTTTCGGACGATACAAGGGCAAGCATAGTTGACAAGAAACCGTATCCGCAGCCGATATCCGTTACTACTGCATTACGTGGGACAATACCGTTAATAAAATTGTAATTATCTTCCAGCCTGAGTTTAATCCTCATATACCATTCAAGCACGGGTCCGCGAAAGATATATCTGTTTATCAAATTATGTTTTAACCGGTTAGGAATCCAAACCTCCCTGTCAAGTTTTTCAAATTCCTTGCGGTAAAATTTCTGCATTGCTTTTGTATGTTCACGATATGTAGGGCCATACTTACCGCTGCTAAAATCCATTTTTTCAAAAGCTATGATATGCACGATTCCTCTGCGAAGGAAAAATTCGTTTTTGTTCAATGCCTGACAAGCACCGTGAATCATCATAGGCATTACGGGAAGATTCAGTTTTTCGGCAATATAAAAAGCTCCCTTGTGAAAACGTTTTATTTTACAGTTTGCCGAACGTGTTCCTTCGGGGAATACAATCACCGAATAACCCTCATCCATTTTTCTCTTTATCTCATCCGATATTTTGTCAAGTCCTTCTCCGGAAAAAATAAAACCGGTATAGCGGATTGCCGGGCCATAAAAGGTATTATTCAAAGAGCGCCGGTTTGAGACAATTAACAACTTCGGATGTAGCATTAACAAGAAAACCAGATCCAGCATTGATTGGTGATTGGAAATTGCAAATACAGGTTTGTCGAATGTATGTTTGTTAAGATTAACAAGGATTTTAGGAACGTGGATGTTAAGATATACAACTGTCTTTGAAAAGAATTTTATTGCGTGATGAACAAACAGCTCTTTCGACCTCTTTTTGACCGGTAATATCTTCAATACGGGAATTACTACAAGCGCCAGTGTTGCAGTTGACAATAAGAAGTAGAGAAGTGATGTTATTGAAAATGTAAAATTCAACAGGGTAACCGGCAAGGTTCTTTTTCTTCCATTGTAAACGGTCAAAAAATTAAACAATACGGGTAAAATTGTAAAAGAGATGACCACTGCCGATGAAATACCGATCACAGACACCAAAGCAATGGATTTTAGTGCCGGATGTTTTGCAAATATCAATACACCTGTTCCCACAACGGTAGTAATTCCGGAAAGTAAAATTGATGTTTTGAAAGTTGTAATATTTTCCTTTCCGAATTGCAACTTTTGCAATAATCCTTTAGTAATAAAAATGCTGTAATCAACTCCCAAACCGAAAATAAACGTCGAGATAATAATATTGAAAATATTGAATTGAATGCCGAATAATCCCATTATCCCCACTGTCCATATCCAACTGATAACAATCGGGACAAAGCTGATAACAGCCAATTCTATTCTGCCGAAAGAGAGTAAAAGAATCACAAAAACAATCAGAGACGAAAGAATGATCAAAGAATTAAATTCCGACTTGATAACGCCAAACAGCTTTTCCGTTATACCCTGGCGATCAAATACAAAAATTGAATCCGAATTTCCGATTTGATTTTTAATAATTTCCTTTTTGTTCCGGCCGGCTTTTATCAAGGTTACGGTAGCATGTATATCCTCATTATCAATGATATAATCTTTAAAATAGAGATTTTTAATATCCTCAAATTTTTTCAGAGAAACAGGTTTGAAATCCCGGTTCATTAGCCTAAAAAAATCTTTGAAAGCATCGGATTTAAACTTAATTGCTTTGCCTTCCCGAATGATGTTTGATATTAAGCTATCCTTTCTTTTTCTAAAGAAATCATTCCAAATACGTATCTTTTCCCTTTGTATTTCGGGAGTAAGTAAAACAGAATTAACCGAAGAATAATCGTCAATGACACCTGCTCTTTTCAAACTGTCCAACGCAGGGATTACCTTTCCCGAATAGTTGATTGCCTCTTCAATGTTTTTTCCGGACGATACAAGATAAAGGGAAGTCTTTGCAAAAGCCGTTTTTTTGTTCAGGAATGACTCTGCCTCAACTAATTTTTCGGGCATATAATTCATATCCATCAAATTTTCGTTGAAAGATATCCTTTTTCCCGTAAAATAGAAGACTACGGTAAGTATTAAAATTATGTAAATCAAATACTTCTTTCTTTCAAATTCAACCGAAGCTATCTTTCCGGGGAAGGAGATACCTGCTTTATCGTGCTTCAGCTTTTTCAGAAACCCGAATATCAGAGGAAGTATTATAAGTGTGGCAAAAGCAATGGAGATAACGCTCACGGAGGCAAAGAAGCCCAAATCCCGGAATACGTCGGATTTCACAACAAAAAGACACAAAAAAGCGGAAGCCGTGGTTAGACTGCTCATCATAATCGGGACAGAAATGTCCTTGAGCAATTCGGAAACCGATTTGGTCTTTCGCGAATGAGTGAAAAAATGAAGCGAATAGTCTATTCCGATACCAAGCAAAACCGAACCCACACCCATTGAAATGGCAGAAATTTCACCCTTGAAAAGATAAACGGCAACGAGTGAAATACCTGCACCGGCAAGAACAGGAATAAAAAGCAAGAAAGGCAGAATAAAACTGCGGAAATAGAGACTCAGAAATAAAAAGATGAAGAGCAATGTCAAACTTACCGTCAGCATAATATCCTTTTTGATTCTTTCTGCATTAGCGGCAGCCACAACAGGAGCACCGTAATAGTTTACGGAAATAGTATTATCGTTTCCGTCATCTGTCAAATTGCTAATGCCCGTAATCAACTCTCCTGTTTTACGCGTATCGGAAGAATTGGAAACCGTAATGAAAACAAAAAGAACATTTTTATCTTTTGAAAAAATCCTGTTGTCAACAATGGCAAAATCATTCCCGGCCTGAAACCGGCTTATTTTATTCAAAGCAAGAGGAGTTAAACCCAAAGGATCTTTAAGAATAAACCTTTTCATAGCTATTCCCGCAGGAGAAACAAGAGTGTTCAGGTCTTTTTGCAAGGTGGTTTTTATTGATTCGGGCGACAACCTTTTTTCAATTTCATCATAATCCTGCTTATCAAGAAACAGCGGAAGGTTTTCGTAGAAAAAATCATACAGCATTAAAATATCTTTATCGGAAATTTTATACTTGATATCCTTGATTTGAGCACCAAATCTTTTTTCAACGGAATCAACAAAAGTATCGGCTCGCTTTATCAGGAGCTTGGTTTTTTCAGGGTTGGCTGTATCATTTGCAGTAAAAAAGACAACAATTTTATCTGAAAAAGAGGAATTTTTAAGAATGAGGTTGAACTTTTCAAAGTTTTTTTCTTTTGGAAAAAGGGTTGAAAAATCTTCGTCGGTTTTCAGATTTTCGGCAGAATAAAAAACCGTTGCAATAAAAGCAATTGCAACCAAAACCAACAGCCAAATCCTTTTCGACAGAAATTCGTAAATGAAAATAAAAAATTGCCCCATATACTTCCTTTAAAGCCTATTTCGGCGCAAAAATAACTAAAAGATGTCTGCAGGCTCATTACATTTTGAACTATTAATTTACAATATTTTAAAATGATGTCCGTTTTTTATGAAACACCCTGAAAAATTTGATCTTATTGTTTTATTATTTGCATCACTAATTTCTTCTTCGGAAGATTGCAAGAAGAGCCCACGATATCAATCCTGAAAATAATGACATCACAACTGCAAAAACAATGCTTCCGGTGATGTAAACGGTTAACAGCGATTTGATAAGGTCAAATGTTATTTCGGAATTGAAATTCAGTCCCGTGTGTGTTCCGAGAATCAGTTCGCCGGTTTTTACGGATGCAAACAAAATGAACGGTATCAACGGCGGCAGACTTATATTTGCCGAAATAGCAACAATAACCTTATTAAGTTTTAAAACGTGTGCCAGAAAAATTGCGGAAACAAGTTGATAACCCCAAATAGGAATTATTCCCATAAAAACACCGAATGCTACCGAGAGTGATAAATAAAGATTGGAATATTTAGGGTTGTTTATCTGTTCGTTAAAATGCTGTTTAACGGATTTTCTGAAAGCTTTTTTTGTGAAATCCCGCGGTTTGATATACAGGAAAGTCCAAATAACAAGCATAGTATTTAACACGCTGATTCTTGAAAAGTCAACAAAGGGACGGAAGTGGGATATTCTTTCATTAGCAGGTGCATAATAAACCTTTACGGGGACGTAAGTTATTTTTACACCCTTCCACGCAAGTCTGACAATGACCTCTATTTCAAATTCATATTTTCTTGTGAACCATTTTGAATCTTTGATACGTTCCAACGGGTAAAGTCTGAAGCCCGACTGTGTATCGGGATGCCTTATTCCCGTCTCCACCCAAAACCAGAAATTTGAAAATTTGTGTCCGAAACTGCTTTTTCCCGGCACGCCATCCTGAGTCATATTCCGGGCACCGATTATAACAGCATCTTCTTCTTCTTTAAGTTTCTTGATAAATAACGGAATGTCATCGGCAAAATGCTGTCCGTCGGCATCAATGGTTATTGCATATTTAAAATCCTTTTCAATTGCCCTTTCAAAACCTTTCCTCAGAGCGTATCCCTTACCTCTGTTTTTTTTGTAAGAAACCACATCAATATTGTTTATGGTGCCCAATATTTGCAAGGTCTCGTCCGTTGAACCATCATTTACAACAATGATATTTTCAGAATATCGAAAAACATCTTCAATGACATTTCTCAAAGTCCCTGCATTATTATATGCGGGGATTATAATGCAGACTCCCTGTTCTTCCATATCCTTTTTAAATTGCCCCATTCGTTTTAACCGTTAGTGTTGTTTTTCCCGGCAACTACAACAACTATTTCCCCTTTTGGTTTTTTCTCCGAAAAATGTACAATCAGTTCCGCCAAAGTACCACGTACGGTCTCTTCATATATCTTTGTCAACTCTCTTGAAACGGAAGCTTTTCTATCGTTTCCGAAATACTCTGCAAACTGCATTAATGTTTTCACCAATCTGAACGGCGATTCATAAAAGACCATTGTATATGGTTGAATAACAAGGCTTTCGAGTTTCGTTTTACGACCCTTTTTGTGTGGCAAAAAGCCCTCAAAAACAAACCTGTCGCACGGAAGACCGGAATTTACAAGAGCGGGAACAAAAGCCGTAGCACCCGGCAGTGTTTCCACCTCAATATTATTTTTAATGCACTCTCTCACAAGCAGAAATCCCGGGTCGGAAACAGCAGGAGTACCGGCATCGGTTACCAAGGATATATTTTCACCCGACAAAAGTCTGTTAACAATATCGGAAACGGTTTTATGCTCATTGAACTGATGATGCGATTTCATCGGTGTGTTAATATCATAATGCTTTAGAAGAACACCGGTTGTCCTTGTGTCTTCTGCAAGAATAAGATCGGTCTCTTTCAAAATACGGATAGCCCGGAGTGTAATATCCTCAAGATTTCCTATTGGTGTCGGTATGAGATACAGTTTCGACATAATTTTTTATTTATAAAATGAACCGAAAAAATCAATGAGCAAACCGAACAGATCATCATACGCGGTATATGGCACATTTTCTTTTGTATCGTAAATATTGTGGTACTCCACACACTCTTTTCCAAGGGTATAAATAAAGAACGAAGGTACACCTTTGTCATAGAAGGGATAATGGTCGCTGTTTGCTGCAGCTCCGCGCGGACTGACTTTCTTCAAATAATGTTTATCATCATTCAGTTTTACAAGTTTACCGAAATCATTCTTGAACACGGAGCCGTTAACCACTTTTATTCCGTCACTGCCCGAACCCACCATATCAATATTTATTAAAAATTTTATTTGCGACAAAGGAAACAGGGGATGATTTACGTAGTAAAACGAGCCGAGCAATCCTGCTTCCTCACCACTGAACGCAATAAAAAGAACAGAGTAATAAGGACGATGTTTCTTTGATGAAAAATATCTTGCCAGATCAAGCAGCATAGCCGACCCACTGGCATTATCGTTTCCTCCCGGGAAATATGCCTCAGGTCCCATCTGCCCGAGATGGTCGTAATGAGCCGTGATGACAAGAAAGGTATCGGGCTGAACTTTACCTTTGACATATCCTATCACATTTTGAGTTGCAAAAGCTTCTACAAAATCATTTTTAGCTTTGATTTTCAGTATTTTACTTTTTGAAGAAATTTTATCTTCCGCAATAATAAGCCTGAAATAGGGAAGCACCTCACCTCCGTCGGATACGTGCCACCACACATTTCCATCCTTTAAAAAAACATAGCCGGCTGCTCTATATTTTTTATAGTCGAATTTACGGGGATTGGCATCGGTGACAATCACCTTATCGGCCAAGCCGGAAAGATTAACGTCCGGACCAAAAAAAGGATTTCCGGTGCTGTCTTTCAATGCCCGTACCATTTTAAAAGTTCCGTCAACAGAAGGAGAAGAACAGTACAGGACAAAATCTTTTCCCGGAATCAGCCTTTTCCCGTCAACGAAAACATCAATGGTATCCTTAAATGTGTTCATCGGATATGAAAAGGGCTGGAAATAGTCTTTCCCGAAATGTTTTAGCTTTGCTTTTTTGAATTCTCCGGCAATGAACTCCGCCGCAATACGATTGCCGTTATTGACATAGCCCCTGCCGTGCATAGAGGGTGAAGTAAGCGTGTCAACAACCGAAAAGGCATATTGCTTATCCTGGGCATTTAATAAAACGAATGCAAAAAGAGTTGATATTGTTAGTATAATCTTCACTTGTTAATACCTTCTATTGATTAATTCCGATAATTGCTTTAATGCTTCATTATTTTCGTCCCACTGATACTTGGTTTTCAGTTCGTTAAGATGTGCCATAGCTTCATCCTTTCCCGAAAAATTATTGAGAGTGTCAACGGCTTTATTGTAATCGCCCATATTTCCGTCAAAGAGTTCATTAATAAAGAAAAACTTCTCATTTATTCCGATTGCCTCTTTCAAATCGCTAATGGCCGTTTTATTTAATTTATCAGCAACACTTTCTTCCTTTATCTGCTCGGAAATAGTATCGGCAATTGTTTTACTATCTTCGGAAGTCATTGTGTTCTCCACCGTATTCCCGAAAAGGTCCATTGTAACTCCTGTTGAAACCTGCTTTTCCTGCGGCTTTTCCGGTTTCGTCGCGCTAATCTCCTCTTCTTCGAATAACGCCGGAGTATCAGGCTCCTGCTGTTTTTTCTCCTCTCTCGTTTCTTCATCATTCATTTCACCGGCAACAATTTCTTGACTAACATGTTTGTTTTCATTCGGCAACTCTTCTTCTTTTTTTAACGGATACGAGGTATCTTCCTTTTTACTTTCTTCTTCGGCAGGCAAACTTTCCGAAACTATGTCCACTTTTGTTTCATAGGTATCTGTTTCATAGTTTTTTAACTTCAAAACCAAATCATATAGTTTTCTTAGTTTTTCCAATGTCAAATCAATATCAATAGTCGCAATATTTGCCTGTTCGGAGCTTAATTTTGTTATTAAACGGGCAATTTCTTTCTCACCACCCACCAAATCTTTAATAATTAATTTTTTATCCATAATTTTTTAATATTTTTGTACGCTAAACAAGCGACTAAAGTAGGAATTTTTTATCAATGACGGACACAATATTTCTGGAAAATACCAACGGCACACAAAAGCGCAACGGATGGGTGGAGGTTATCTGCGGTTCGATGTTTTCCGGAAAGACCGAAGAGCTTATCCGCCGGCTAAACCGTGCAAAAATAGCGAAACAAAAAGTTGAGATTTTCAAGCCTGCCATTGATGTAAGGTATGATGAGGAGAATGTTGTATCGCATGACAAATCGTCAATAAAATCCACACCGGTACAAACGGCATCTCAAATTTTATTACTTGTTTCGGATGTTGATGTTATCGGAATTGACGAAGCACAATTTTTTGATAAGGAGCTTGCGAGTGTTTGTAATATATTGGCAAACGAAGGTATCAGGGTTATTGTTGCAGGGCTTGATATGGATTATCTCGGGAAGCCTTTCGGGCCTATTCCTTCGCTTATGGCAACAGCCGAATATGTTACAAAAGTTCATGCTATTTGTATGCAATGCGGCAACCTTGCCCAGTATTCATACAGAATTGTTAAAGACGACAATCTTGTGCTGCTCGGCGAAACCGACAGCTATGTTCCTCTTTGCAGAAAATGTTATGTTGAAAAGTCGAAATAAAAGTTATATAAATTCCAAAAAGTTTTCCCTGTTGATAACTTCAAATGTATTCTATGACCTAAACCACCCCAAAATTACAAAAGTTATAAAAAAATTTAATTCGGGAAGTTGAGTTGCCGAATTTTGATATTTCAGGTTTTAACATTACTCCAATGCTATTCCCAACGAAGTCTGAGAATGATTTTATGGCAAAAAAACTCCCTACTCAAAAGAACAGGGAGTTTCAAAATATTTTCAGTTACGCTTAGAATCCGAAAGTAACTCCGAATTTTACTGCTGAAAGGGTTCCGTATCCGACCTCTCCGAAGAGTCCGAAAGATTTCGTGAACATCATACGGCCTCCTACATAAGATTCTCCATAGACACCTGTCCAACTGTCATATTTATATCCGTAAACCTCATAACCTGATTTCATCTTCACACCCAAACCGGCACCGGCATATACATCCCATTTATCACTTTCAAAAGTTTGAAGGTGCCAGGAGGCTCTGCCGCCAAACACAAATACGGTATAAGTATAAGATTCATCCGGATAACCATACAAATAATAGCTGTCATAACCAAGCTGAAAAGCCGTGATACCGCCGAAAGTAACAATTCCCACATCACCTGTCGGAATAACTCCGAACTCAACGCTTGCATTTATTGAAGGTATCAAGCCATAACTGGAAAGTTCACCAATTCCGGCATTTATCATTACATCGCCTTTTTCCATAATTTTTTGAGCGTTAAGTGTAAAGGCGAAAACACCAAAAACAATCAGTAATGCAATTTTTTTCATTTTCTTAATTTTTTAATTAACAATAAATTAGTAATATAAGAATAATCTACTTTTTTCTCCTTTTACCACCGGTATTTGTTTTCTTGGGAGCCTTTTCAATAATTTCGAGGCACTCTTCAAGTGTCAGCTCCTTCGGATCTTTGTTTTTCGGTATTCTGTAATTCTTTTTATCTTTTGAAATATATGCACCGTATCGGCCATTCAGAATTTTCAAAGAAGGATCTTCCTTAAACTCCTTAATTGTTTTCTCCTTGTCGGCTTTGCGTTTTGCTTCAATTATCTCAATAGCTCTTTCGGGAGTTACGGTAATAGGATCATCTGTCTTACCGAGGGCATAAAATTTACCTGCATGTCTTACATAGGGACCGAATCTACCAATGGCAACAACCATATCTTCATCTTCATATTTGCCAATTGTACGAGGTAGTTTGAACATATCAAGAGCCTCCTCAAGGGTAACGTCCTCAATGCTTCTGCCCTTTTTAAGTCCGGCGAACTTCGGTTTTTCCTCATCATTCGACTCACCTATCTGAACAATTGGACCATATCTGCCAATTTTTGCAAAAACATTCTTCCCTGTTTCGGGGTCTTGTCCCAGCAATCTCTCGCCACTTTGCTTCTTCGATTTCTCAAGTGTTTCCTCAACGTTATCATGAAAAGGTTTGTAAAACTCCTTTATCATTTCATTCCAGGCTTTTTTCCCCTCGGCTATTTCATCAAACTCTTTCTCAACACCTGCTGTAAAATTATAATCCAGTACCTTGTCAAAATACTGAACTAAGAAATTATTTACAATCGTACCGATATCAGTCGGGAATAATTTTGCCTTTTCATAGCCTGTTTTTTCTTTTTTAACCTCTTCTTTTATTTTTCCGTCGGACAGGGAGATAAAATCATATTTTCGTTCCGTTCCCTTCTTGTCGGCTTTTTCTACATATCCCCTCTTCTGAATAGTTGAAATTGTCGGGGCATAAGTCGAAGGTCTTCCGATTCCAAGCTCTTCAAGTTTTTTCACGAGGCTGGCCTCAGTATATCTCGGAGGTGACTGTGTAAATCTTTGAATTGCATAAATCTCTTTTGCATTTAGTTTTTCTCCGACTTTTACAGGAGGCAACAGGCCTTTTGTTGATTCAGATGAATCTTCATCGTCTGTTGATTCCATATAAACCTTCAAAAAGCCGTCAAATTTAATAACTTCACCTCTTGCAATAAACTTTTCACCAGCCGTAGAAACACCGATTTTTATGGTAGTCTTCTCCAACTGAGCATCACTCATTTGAGAAGCAATTGTCCTTTTCCAGATCAATTCGTAAAGTCTTTGTTGTGAACTGTCACCCGAAATCGTCTGATTATCAAGATATGTAGGCCTTATAGCTTCGTGTGCTTCCTGTGCCGATTTAGATTTTGTTTTATATTTTCTCGTCTTAACATAATCTTCTCCATAAGTTCCGGCAATAACTTTTTTAGCCATTCCTATAGCAAGATTGGAAAGGTTGACCGAGTCCGTTCTCATATAGGTAATTTTTCCCGATTCATAGAGTTGCTGGGCAATCACCATTGTTTTTGATACTGAAAAACCAAGCTTACGGCTGGCCTCCTGTTGTAATGTTGACGTTGTAAACGGAGGTGCCGGAGATTTTTTTGCAGGCTTTTTCTCCACCGATTCAATAGTGTATTGGGCAGAAATACATTTTTGCAGAAAGGCAACAGCCTCTTTTTTAGTTTTAAAACGGTTTTGAAGTTCCGCTTCAACATTAGAAGTACCGCCATCCTTTTTAATTTCAAAAACAGCTGTTACTTTGTAAGAAGATTCCGGCTTAAAATTCTTTATCTCCTCCTCTCTTTCAACAATAAGACGCACTGCCACCGATTGAACCCTTCCGGCAGAAAGGGCAGGTTTCACCTTTTTCCACAAAACGGGTGAAAGTTCAAACCCAACCAGCCTGTCAAGTACACGGCGTGCCTGTTGTGCATCAACAAGATGATAATCAATGCCGCGAGGATTCTCAACAGCATCAAGGATTGCACTTTTTGTAATTTCGTGAAAAACAATTCTTTTTGTTTTTTCATCACTCAGCCCGAGAGCCTCCGCAAGGTGCCAGGATATAGCTTCCCCTTCGCGGTCCTCATCAGTTGCGAGCCATACTGTCTTTGCTTTCTTGGCAAGTTTCTTAAGCTCAGCAACCGTTTTTTTCTTGTCCGACGGAATTTCATACTGCGGTTTGAAATCGTGATCAACATCAACACTCAAATCCTTTGGAGAAAGATCGCGAATATGTCCGAAACTGGATTTCACAATGAAATCTTTTCCCAGAAACTTTTCTATTGTTTTTGCCTTGGCAGGCGACTCGACTATTACAAGGTTTTCAGCCATTATACTATACTATTTAATTTCAAAAAATCGTGCAAATGTATAATAATTAACTCAATCGCAATTTAAAAGTTATATTTTTTCTACAATTAGTTACTTTTGCAGCCGCAATGAAAAATAAATTTTTTAATATCACTTTTTTGATAACCGGCTTAATAGCAATGGTTTTGGCCCCGGGATGCGGGTACTTTAACAATAATCCCGGAGCGAAATATGATGAACCGGTTATTTGTAGAATGGAGTTGTTAACCCCTGATGGAAAATATTTTATCTCGGAAACGGACTCTTCCATTACTTTTAACGACGGAGCTTTAAGAAGCGATATTCATTCCAGGACAGGAAAATATTCATTAAAACTTGATAAAGAATTTGGATTTTCAGATATTATCAAAAACTCAAAACCGGGTGACTTTTACTTTATTGACGCTTGGGAATATATACCTGATGGAGGTAACGGGGCTATTCTGGTAGCAACAGACAAGGATCCTAAATTCTTCTATAAAACTCAAAAAAAATACTTTGAGGTTGATTCAGCCGGTTGGAAGCATCTTGCAGTTGAATTTCAGATTCCTGAAAAAATGAGAGGCAGAGATATGAAAATCTATTTCTGGAACATTTCAAAAAAACCTGTTTATATTGATGATTATACTATAATAAAAAGAAAAACCATTGATTATCCTGAATTTGATTTCGACGAGCCGTTAAAGATTTTTATTGACAGTGTCTATATGGAAAAGCTTTATAAAATCCGCAACAGAGCATTTGAAAACGGTGTACTTGAATCAACGGATGATGACTGGGTCAGGGCAATACTATTTTCGGGTGACAAGATGATGAAAGCAAAAGTAAGGCTGAAAGGCGACTGGCTCGATCATCTTGAAGGAATAAAGTGGTCATTTCGCATAAAGCTCAGTAAAAAATATTCGTGGAGAGGGATGAGAACGTTTTCAATCCAAACTCCGGCAACACGCTTCTTCGTTAATGAATGGCTTGCACACAAACTTTTTGAAGATGAGAATTTGCTAACTACAAGATATGGCTTTATACCCGTTTATCTTAACAATAAAAGTCTGGGTATTTATGCTTATGAGGAGCACTTCGACAAGCAACTTGTAGAGTCGAGAAAAAGGAGAGAGGGGCCTATATTAAAACTTGACGAAGACGGATTCTGGGAATGGATAAGGATAAGCCAGACAGGAGTATATAAGAAAATGCCGGTATATGCTGCTGCCGAGATCTTACCTTTTAAATTGAACCGGACAATGAACAACCCTACCCTGAAAAAGGAATTTTTAATAGCGCAAAATCTGGTTTGGCAATATTCATATTTCAAAACCGGTGTTTCCGAATTATTTAACATTGATAAATTTGCAAAGTATTATGCATTAATGAATGTAACAAAAAGCTATCATTCCATTGCCTGGCACAACCGGCGTTATTATTACGACCCCGTTTTATCACAACTCGAGCCTGTCATATTCGACTGCTATACAGGAGAAGGGCCTTACAACCCATTTAAAGTACCCGATTTAGGTATTTCTAACGAACTCAAAACGAAAAGTAATATGGAGCGTTTCCCCTTTTTCCCTTTTAAAGATTCTGTGTTTAACAATAAATATTTGCATTATCTTGAAAAATATTCAAAAAAGGATTTTATAGAAAACCTCCTGAACAGATATAAAAATGAAATCAATCTTTATGAATCTGAGATAGCAAAAGAATTTAAGGGTTATGATTTTGATTCTACATTTTTACTTGACGATGCAAAAAAGATCAGAACCTATCTTAATAAACTTAAAAGTAAATTGCAAAATACAGCTCCCTACGAAAAAGTCTTTAAAAAAAGTATTCTTGATAATGCCGAGATTGACACTACACAAACTGTAATACCTCCAAACCGTTATGTTAAAACCTACACTTCATTTATCTCTGACGATACGGCATACATTGATATATACAATTTTTACAGTAAGCCTGTTATACTTCTGGGGACAGGGAGAAAAGCTAAAAGAATAACCTCTTTTTTTAGAACAGACCCTAAAATTGAAGTGCCTTGTTATGTTTTTTCACAAAAAGCATATACAATACCAACCGACACAAATGCCGCATTTTTGTTTTATATGGTCTATGGTGATGATGAAATATACACAAGTCCCATTTACCAATGGCCATATCCGAAAGCGTGGTCTCCGAGGCAGGAGTTGTTAGAAGAATATGCGGTTAATAAAAACACTGCATTTATTAAAATTGAGGGAAAAGAAATATTATTTTCGGGAGAACAAAAGATAACAGCGCCTGTCATTATTCCGAAAGGATACAGGGTAATTTTTAAACCGGGAACAAAAATAGATTTTACCGACAGCGCATTTTTAATATCCTGGTCGCCGGTTTTTTTGGAGGGAACTGAAAATAAGCCCGTAAAGATTTACTCTTCTGACGGTACGGCAAACGGTTTTACGGTTTTGCAGGCTGATGAGAGGTCGAAAATAAATTATGCCGTGTTTGATAATCTGAATACCCTGAATTATAAAGGCTGGATATTAACCGGAGGCGTAACATTTTATGAATCGGACGTTGACATCTCAAACAGCAATATTCAAAATAATAACTGCGAAGATGCAATTAACATAGTACGTTCCGATTTTAATGTTACCGGTTGCAGGTTTGACAATATCTTTTCCGATGCTTTCGATTCCGATTTTTGTACCGGAAAAGCATCCGGAATCACTTTCACAAATATACTGAATGATGCCATTGATTTTTCGGGAAGTGAGATCACAATTGATTCGATAAAAGTCTTCGGGGCAAAGGACAAAGGAATCAGTGGCGGAGAAGACTCGCATCTCATCGTAAAAAATACCGACATCTCAAATTGCAATATCGGTATTGCTTCAAAAGATAAGTCGGTTGTGAAAGTTTTTAACTCTTCGGTTCACAATTGTAATTACGGGATGACCGCATTCCGTAAAAAACCTGAATTCGGAGAAGCAACAATCATAACTCACTTATTAATATATCACAATAACAACACGTTACACCTCATTGAAGAGGGGTCGCAATTAATACTTAATGACACATTAATCAGCGGAACTAATAAAAAAGTTGCCGATATATTTTATAAAAAGTAATTTTGCCGTTTTTTTACAGTTAAAATAAACAATTATGCAGGATAAATGGAGTTTGTTTCAAAAGTTTATGATTACGGAGAGTGCTCAGATATCTCTTCCCGATTTTCTCATCAACTCGTTGTTGATAGTTATTTTGTCACTTATTCTTGAATATACATATTCAAAATGTGCCAACAGCTTGTCGAACCGCAAAATGTTTGCCTACAACTTCCTGATGATCTCTTTCACAACAATGCTTATCATTTCAATTGTAAAATCGTCACTTGCGCTTTCGTTAGGTCTGGTAGGTGCATTGTCAATAGTACGTTTCAGAGCGGCTATAAAAGAACCGGAAGAGCTTGCATATCTGTTTTTTGCCATCTCAATTGGTTTAGGTTTGGGTGCCAGTCAGCGCTTTATAGTTGTTGCCGCATTTATCGTAATGATGATTATACTGTGGATCAGATATTTACTTCGTGGAAAAAACACAAAGCAAAACCTCTTTTTGAATATCTCAAGCAACTCCCCGGTTGACTTACAATTGAACGATATTACAGCTATCATTAAAAAGTATTTCAAAGCTGCCGAGCTGAAACGTTTTGATGAAAACAAAGAACTTATTGAAGCTTCATTCCTTGTAGATATTGATAAAACAGAGAAACTGCAATCCTGCAAACAGGAACTGCAAAAACTCAATGATTCGGTTTCAATATCTTTCATTGATAACAAAACCTATTAATAGGCGGACAATGTCAGGAGAGGCAACAGTTAAAAACAGCAGATATGAGAGAAAGTTTTTCATACAAAACTTTTCTCCCGTAAGAGCTGAAACATACATAAAACACAATCCGGCAAGATTTACACAAATTTTCCATCAAAGATTTATCAATAACATCTATCTTGATACACCCAAACTTACATTTTTTTTGGATAATGTTGTTGGAAAGAGTACCCGAAAAAAAATAAGAATAAGATGGTACGGCGAACTTTTCGGAAAAGTTGAAAAACCGGTGCTTGAATTCAAACTGAAATCGGGTGCAACAGGTACCAAACTTTCGTTTCCCCTCTCGGGATTTACTTTAGATAAAAACTTCAATCATAATATTCTGAAGGCGGTTTTTGAAAAATCGGACTTACCTGAATGGGTTAGGGAAGAACTGTTTACAGTCGAACCGGCATTGATAAACAGATATTCGCGAAAATACTTTCAATCATTCGATAAATTATTCCGAACAACTATTGATTATCAATTGAAATATATTCACGTCGACCGCACCTTTAACTCTTTTTTAAGAATGAAATCGGACAATAGTTCAGTAATAGTAGAGCTAAAATACGGCTATGAAGAAGATAATAATGCAAGCCTGATTACAAATTACTTTCCATTTAGAATGACTAAAAGTTCAAAATATGTAAATGGTATTGAAATATTCCGGCAAAGTCTTGCTTTGTAAAACAATATTAATAATGATTTTTAATTTTATTAACATAAAACGGCGGTCAATTTCACTTATTACAGTGTGGTTATTGTTATTAACTGTTATTTTTGTTGACATAAAGCAGCAAGACTGGAAGAAACAATATCTGATTTTTGGTAATGACGGTTTATCATATTATGGATATCTGCCACTCACTTTTGTTTATAAGGATCTTAAAATGAGTTTTTATAACTCAACAGATATGGCTTTGAAAAGCAGATTCCATAATTTACCAAAAAAAACCCCAACAGGAAACTATTTGTTACCAACTACAATGGGTGTTACTTATTTAATTAGCCCGTTTTTTGTAGTTTCTCATATCACGGCATTTATTACCGGACAAAAAACTGACGGATACTCAATGGTTTATGCAATTGGATTGATGTTAAGTATGCTATTTTATCTTTTTATTGGTTTACTTTTCCTACGAAAAATACTACTACTATTTTTTAACGAATACATAACCTCTTTTACACTTATCTCAATTGTTCTGGGAACAAATCTGTTGTATTATGCAACAGCTCATTTAACATCACACATTTATAGCTTCTCATTAATATCAGTATTTATTTACACCACAATTATCTGGTATAGAAATCCTAACAAAAAAAACTCAGCATTTATTGGTTTCCTTCTTGGCCTCATTACTTTAATCAGGCCAACAAACTTGTTATTATTAATAATTTTTGTTTTATGGGGTGTTATCACATGGAAAGACCTAAAGGAAAGAATTGTTTTCTTTTTTAGTAAAATCGACCTTGTCTTAATAATGGTTTTTATTTTTATTTTAGTTTGGATTCCTCAATTTCTGTACTGGAAAACAGTTGCAGGCTCTTTCCTTTTTTGGAGTTATGGTAATGACGCTTCGTTTTTCTTTAATAATCCACAAATAATTAATGTCCTATTCAGCTACAGAAAAGGGTGGCTTCTTTACACCCCAATAATGATTTTTGCTATTGCCGGGATTCCTTTTTTATGGAGATATTTACGTAAATCAACCATTCCAATAGCCATATTCGTTCCCTTATTCATTTATGTGATGTCTTGCTGGTGGTCATGGTGGTATGGCTCTAGTTTCAGCCAACGGCCGATGATCGATATTTATGCAATCCTTGCTATCCCTTATGCCGCTTTTATAAAATTTGTTAACCATCGTAAAAAATATTTAAAGTCTTTCATTTATTTCGTTTTTCTGTTTCTTATTTTTCTTAATTTATTTCAAACATGGCAATATAAGAACTGGTTAATTGATTCAATCAAAATGACAAAAGAATCATATTGGTTGAATTTTTTAAAAACCGAAGCAGATCCCGAGTATAAAAATTATTTGGTTATGCCAAGCTATGAAATGGCTCATAAAGGAATTTACTATTCCAAGAAAGATATTTTAGAAGGAGAAAAACTTAAACAGTTATCTGAAAAATTAAAAACCAGAGAAGATTCAATCAATTACATAAAACATAATTTTAAATCAAACATAAAATTATATAATTTTATAAGACAGAAAGCTGAAAAAAGAAAAATTTCTGTTGACAGTATGATTAATATAGATGCTGAATGGTTATATAATCAAAATTTAGAAAAAAGAAAGAGGGCTAAAAATGCTAAATAATAAAACCATTGCAGTAGTTGTACCTGCTTATAATGAAGAAAATCAAATCGGTATGGTGGTTGAAACGATGCCCGACTTTGTTGACAGGATTATTATTGTAAATGACCTCTCTAAAGATAAAACATCAGATGTCGTCAAATCATATTTTGATAAACCCGAAAACAAGACCCCCCTTATCATCTCTAAAAAAAATGTTGCGATTACAAAAAATATCTATAATACTGCCGAGCAGATTGTAAATGAAAAGAACAGGAAAGAAATTGAAAAATTTATCCCTTCGAAGGTTGCAAACAAAAATCCTGAAAATAACAGAATAATATTGATAGATCATTTGGAAAACGGGGGAGTTGGAGCTGCCATTGCGCGTGGATATAAATGGTGTAAAGATTATAGCATTGACTGTACTGCCGTTATGGCGGGTGACGGACAAATGGACCCGAATGAGCTTGAGTCGATTTGCATGCCTGTTGTGGAAGAAAATATTGATTATGTTAAAGGCAACAGATTAAAACACGCAAGTGCTTTTGATCTGATTCCAAAAACACGATTCCTCGGTAATTCAATACTTTCAATTCTTACTAAAATTGCTTCAGGCTATTGGCACGTCTCCGATACCCAAACAGGATATACTGCAATTTCAAAAAACGCTCTCAACAGTATCAACATATACGATATTTATCCAACTTACGGTATGCCCAATGATTTGCTTGTTAAGTTGAATATCTCTTTTTGTACGCTTAAAGAAGTTACAATAAAACCGGTTTATAATGTTGGAGAAAAATCAAAAATGAAAGTATTAAAAGTTATTCTGCCTATTAGTCTTTTATTGTTTAAATCATTTTTCAAGCGAATGTGGATAAAGTATCTCTTTAAAGATTTTCATCCTCTCTTTCTATTGTATCACTTGGGAATTGTTTTGCTTTTAGCCTCTATTCCTTTTCTAATCAGTTTAATCATAAACCTTTTTAAAATTGGCGAATCAACGCCACAACAAAATATTATTTTCTTTATTTTTCTAATAATCACGGGTTTACAATCACTTTTTTTTGCTATGTGGATGGATATACAGGATAATGAAAGGCTACAAAAATAAATACTAAATTAACCGCCTGATTTCGACTTTTTCCGTATTCTTTTTGACATTATAAGAGCAACAAGAAAAATAAAAATTTCACCCGATACAAACCACAGTCTTGCATACACCGAAATAACAATTGCTATGTCAAGAGGTATTCCAGATATTACCAAATAACCGCTCATAATTCCTTCCCTCACACCAATTCCGCCCGGGAAGATAATAGCCAATAAACCTAATGTTACACTCAAAGGAAAAGCAAACGAAACCCGAAAATCCGCATCTCTATAAAATGAAAACACAAAAAAACCGAAAGCAAATAACCAAACAACCCAGTAAACAAAAACATATAGCATTATACTATAACTATCATTGAATTTCATAAAAGGAAGGTCTAATTCCTTTTTTGTAATTTTTGTAAATATTATTAATAAACGGTTATGAAACTTTTCGGAAAAGAGCAAAAATGTTAAAAACAGTGTTATAAATAAAACCATTAGCGCGAAAAGAGTAAATCCGTAGATGAAAAGCATCGGAACAGTACTTATAACCAATCCTTCCCAAACATAAATCAATTGCTCCTTTAGAGATAGAAAAGATGTTGTTTTTAATGAATATCCGTACTTGGAAAAATATCCCGCCCGTCCAAGTATTACCCATATTTTCCCGGGAATATATTTTGCAAATATTGCCAACCCATGTGAGATAATCGCCTGCTTAACAGTTACTGTAAAGTCATACCGGTTCAGGATATTATACCAACTTAAAGTGCTCAGCAAATATCCACCCCAAAGTAATATTGTTGAGACAACCAATGGCCATAAAACAAATTCAACTTCATCAAATGCAAAATAATCAAACTTATACAGATAAATAAAAAGGAAAACAATAGATGTATAAATGAGTATGTTGAGATATATCTTTTTCATTTTGCTGCAAAAGTAAATCATCATTTGTTTAAAACCAAAAAGAACAATACTTTTGCAGCCTCTCTGAAATAATAATTTTTATACTCGTTAAGTAGCATATGGTATTCAGCAGCAGCATATTTCTTTTATACTTTTTACCTGCTTTCCTGATAATATATTTTATTATCCCGAAAAAGCTGAAAAATTCATTTGCTCTTATAGCGAGTATCGTCTTCTATGCCTGGGGAGCACCCGATTTTATCTTCATCGTCCTTGGATCCATAATAATTGATTTCTATCTTGTAAAGGTGATGAACGAATCAACGGGTAAGAAGAAAATATTGCTCGTTACCACTTCCGTTCTGTTGAACGTGGGGCTGCTTGCCTATTTTAAATATGCAAACTTTTTTGTTGAAAATATAAACGAGATACTTGCCGCCGTAGGTATGCACCGGTTAAAATGGACTGCCGTGGCACTTCCAATCGGGATTTCGTTTTTCACTTTTCAAAAGATGACCTATGCCGTGGATGTGTATCGCGGTGTGTATCATCCGTTGAAAAAACCTGCCGATTTTGCCCTTTACATACTTATGTTTCCGCAACTTATAGCCGGTCCTATTGTCAGGTTCAACGAAATAGCAAACCAGATTGAAGACCGCAGTTGGAATGAAAATAACAATAACAGGCTCACAGGTTTTTTCAGATTTACCGTCGGACTTGCAAAAAAGGTTCTCATAGCTAACGTACTCGGTGAGCAGGTAGATATGATCTTCGGGACGGGGCAGATGGAATTCAACACTTTAACTGCCTGGGTAGGCATTACGGCGTATGCGTTTCAAATATATTTCGACTTTTCGGGTTATTCCGATATGGCAATAGGCATAGGCAGAATGATAGGTTTCGACTTCCCCGAAAACTTCAACAATCCGTATATCAGCCAAAGCATTTCCGAATTTTGGAGGCGTTGGCACATAACCCTCGGAAGGTGGATGCGCGATTATCTTTACATTCCGCTCGGAGGAAACAGGGTTTCCACAAAGCGTCTCTATTTCAATCTTTGGGTAGTATTCCTCATCTCGGGTTTGTGGCACGGTGCTGCATGGAACTTTGTCATCTGGGGTGCTTTTCACGGTTTGTTTCTCGTTATGGATAAACTTTTTCTGTTGAAATTTTATAAAAAAATAGGCAAAATACCGAGTATCGTTATAACATTCTTTATTACCCTTGTGGGCTGGGTCCTTTTCAGGGTTGAGAGTATGACACAGGCAGGTGATTATTTTCATAATATGTTTGCAGCTGATTTTAAATATGACGGTCATTATTTCGATACTAAATTTTGGTTCATTATGGCGGTTGCCTTTTTCTTTTCTTTCTTCGGAGGATTTAAGAAAATTGAAAAGTGGCAAATGAAATTATATGAAAAAAATAAAAATGCCGCAACACTTGTTCTGTTCTTTTTGATAGCTGTATTGCTTTTTATTATAAGTCTCGGATATATTACTTCATCGGGTTTTAACCCCTTTATTTATTTCAGGTTTTGATGAAAACGACGGAAAAAATATTGGTTATATTTATGCTTGCTCTTCTGGTTTTACCGGGCATACAAAAGGAGTATCCTTTTGTTAAAGTCAAAAAACTGGACGGCAGTTTCGTGTTGGCAGAAAAACCCAAGTTAACCCGGAAAAGCTGGTATTCGGGAGATTTTCAATCCAAATTCAACAATTATATTGAAGACCATATCGGATTCCGTGACTTTCTGGTCAGACTTACAAATCAGATAGACTTCAGCTTTTACAGAGTACCCCACGCCGAAGGAGTGGTAATTGGTAAAGACGATCAACTTTTCGAATATGATTACATCAGGGAATATGTCGGTGGTGATTACATCGGAAAAGAGTTGATTGACAAAAAAATGAGAATGTTGAAATATCTTCAGACTTATCTCAAAAAAGAAAAAAACATTGACCTCATTCTGGTTTTCGAACCCGGAAAAGCATCCGTCAATCCCGAATATATTCCCGACCGTTTTTTAAAAGAGGGCATATCAACGACAAATTCGAAGGTTTTCCTGCAAAAGGCTGATGAGTACAATGTCAGGTATATTGATCTTGAAAATTATTTCCATCAATTAAAAGGAAATACCGAATATCCGATTTATCCCCAATACGGTATCCACTGGAGTATTTACGGAATGTCGTTTGCAGCCGATTCTCTGATCAAATACATTGAAAATCTGCGACATATTGATATGCCCGATGTTTATATTGACAGTCTGGAGATAGAACAACATGCCCGCCGCCCCGATTATGACGTGGCAACCACTCTCAATCTGTTGTGGCGTTTACCCGAAAAACAGAAACTGGCATATCCGGTTTACCGTTTTGAGAATAATCCCCAAAAAACAAGACCAATGGTGCTGACAATTGCCGACAGTTACTACTGGAACATCTTTAATACCCGCATTCCCAAACATCTGTTCAAGAATGAGGCATTCTGGTATTTCAACGCTTTGGTTTATCCCGATAGCTATTCCAAGAAAACACGAACATCCGATCTGAACCTTAAAAAGGAAATCGAAAAACAGGATGTTATCTTTCTGATGGTAACAAAGCGCTTTCTCTATAAATTCGACTGGACTTTTCTTAATAAAGCTTACAAACTTTATGCGCCTGCATCCGAATATGATAAATTGTATTCATTTATTGACAATATATGTAACGATAGTAAGTGGTTTGATGTAATAATCGAAAAAGCCAAAGAGAAAAATATGACCCTCGGTGAAAAACTGAAAGAGGATGGAAATTATATATTTATGGTCAATGAAAAGAAAGATTTTATGGTACTAAAAGGTGGTGAATATTATGAAGAAAAGATAAAAAACACTCCCGATTGGTTAAAATCGGTGAAAGAAAAAGCAAAGAAAAAAAACATACCGGTTGAAAAAATGATACGAATGGAGGCTAATTACTCATTCAAAAAAGAGTATCCCGAACAATTTAAAAAGTACAATGCCATAAGAAAGCAGAAAGAGATTATCCTGAACAACAGCAGTTTAGTTGCCAAAACAGACTCCATAGCAAAACAGTATTATATGACCTTTGATGAGGCACTGCAAATAGAAGCGGAAAAAATTGCGGTTCTTAGTGTCATTGAGCCTTAGTGGCAAAATAGCAGAAAATTAGCCACAAAGACACTAAGGCTCAAAGAAAACACAAAGGGAAACCCACACACCATTTACAACAAACAAAAAGCATAGAAAAAACATCAGTTACAGCAAAAGAAATAGGATAGCGGGAAAATCCTGTCGCCTTTTTATTCAGAAACAACCATTTTTCCTATATGGATATTATCACCCGCAATCAGCCTGTAATAATACAATCCGGCTCCGACCCTTTTTCCGTAATTGTCATTGGCATACCAAACCGCTTTATGATTGCCCCGAGCCAGATTTTCGCCTGTTATAAGCATTTTCACAAGGCTTCCTTTATTGTCAAAAATACCGAGCGTCGTTTTTGCCGGATCATTAAGTGTAAACGCAATGGTTGTAGAATTGTTAAAAGGATTGGGATAGCAACCTGAAACAAGTGCCGGCCTTTCATCAATTCCTGTCCCGAGATCAACATTAAGATAAACAGTAGTCACATATTCATTTTCCAAATGGTCGGTAATTATTATTTTCGCGACATAATCGCCCTGTTCAAGGCCGTTTGTATTGATAAGCGACACAATTGTATCGGATGTTCCCGGATTCAAACCTCCTGCCATTTGGTCAAGGGTTAGCCACTCCACGGGATTTCCGAGAGTATCGGCAATTTCCACCGAGAAAAGAACCGAGCCGGAACCCACATTGGAAACCACGATAGTATCATAGGCAATGTCTCCCGTAATTAAAGAGTCGGTAATGATATCAGGAGTGTAGGCGATTTGAGGATCGGAATCCCCGAACGGGGGAAGTGTTATATAGTCAACCCAGCCGCAATCGGAGCCGTTGCTGACCGAATAATCCTTTTCATAGGCCCATCTGAGGGTATGCACTCCGGAAGTAATGTTGAAAGATGACTGCGACCAGGGCTCTTCACCGTCCCAGGCACCCATTTCGGCGCCATCAATATAGAATTTCAAAAAATCATAATTTGCTTCACTGGAAACCTTATGAGCAAAGTTTACCTCTCCGTTAACAAGTATGCAAACTTCCATCTCCATAAAGGAAATTTCATCATCTTCAATATCACCGGATCGGGCGCTGTAATTACCCATATAAACCTCATTATCGTCAATAACCCAATCTGCATTCCCTCCTAATTGCCAGGGCATTGCAGTAAAATCTCCCGTTTCAAAGCTTTCGTTTATCAAACCTATCACAACAAAAGCCTGACTTTCGTTAAAGTAATCATTATCAGCACTTACATCTACATCAAAGCCGATAATATAGCCTATCGGTACATCATCCGAAACAGTCACGTTAAAGGCAACCTCATCATTGGAATTGGGCTCAATAAAACTCAATGTTGCACTATTATTGTTTATGGTAACATACGGATCATCGGAAGAAAACAGTATCTCAAGATTATTTGCCGTAGCTCCTCCCAAATTACGCAAATTAACAATCAGGTCGGCCGTTTCACCCGGATCAAGACCACCGTTTGCTCCGTCGTCAACGGTTATTCCGGTTGAATTTATTATAGGAGCATAAGCTGTCAGATAAATATGGCTTTCCCACTCACCACCTGCGTCGTCAGTGGTTAAGGTATTAAAATCGAGCTGATAATTATTGGGGACGGCATTGGAAACATCAAATGAAAAGGCATCGGAAAATATTTTCGACTCTTCAGGTTCAAAATCACCGAGAAATTCGGTACTATCGGTCAAATCAACATATTCATCATCTATTGATATTGACATATTAACATTTGAGATAACCTGCTCGCCAAGACTTCTCAACGTTACCGATAAATCGGGAGACTCGCCGAACTCAATAATATCATTGCCGCCCGAATTAACGGAATAATCGTCAATAACAATAAAATTGGTTCCGTCGGTGGAAAAATACAGCGGTTTGGTCGAAGTAATGTTTCTTCCGTCGCTAACCCTGAATCTAACCTCAAAATTATCGTAAACATATTCCGGAAGTCCGCTGAACAAACCGTCGGGAGAAATTGTAAATCCCTGAGGTATATGAGAGGCGACAAGGTCACAAACATAATTCTGAGGTATTGACTGATGATTGTTAACATCTGTAAACTGGTAATAAATATTGTTTCCTGCCGAGATGCCAGAAATCCAATCCACATTTGAAAAATCGTTAACATCACCGTAGTAATATTTGATATCACCGTTTTCATAAAGTCTTACTGCAAAATTCACTTCCGAAGTACTTTGCTGACCGTTAATGCTTGCTTTCCATCTGAAAGTCGCAAATCCGTCTTCACTTTCATACCACATACCGTCACCATAAGAGGAAACAACTATCAAGTCGGTTTTGAAGGGGGCAATAAACTTATTTTTTGTAAAAAGTAAAAAATCATAAACCTGATAAGGCCATTCGATATAATCGCCAAGTGAAATAAAGCCGTCAACATATACCTTAACCTGATTGAACTGTTCATCATAAAACGGGAAATCAAAATCAAGGTTAACCGTGGTAAAACCGGTGTTTGTATTGCCCGGAGTTATTGATATCTGATTAATATTTGGAAATGTTTCCGTATAGTCTGTTTCCGCAAAATTCATATCAAAGTCGAAATAATAGGGTTCGGAACCGCCATCCGCTTCAATTTGAGATTGATACGGTTCATAAACAGTTGCTTCGGGTAGTTCGTCGTTAGAAATATCAACACCATCAAAAGTTACGGTATGATCAACCCAAAGTTTATTCACTCCGTTGTTCAAAGTAACATTTGACTGTCCGCAGTCAATTTCATTGACTCCGTTTGTATAATCAATTATCGAAAACTGAACTATTTCACCGTCATACTGATTTGAAGGATCGTCCTCATTAACAAGGAGAAAATAGCGTGCTAGGGTTCCGGAGCCGAGCATATTCAAAAACGGTGTGAGGTCGAGGCCGAACTCCAAAGTTTTATCCTCTTCGGTATTTCCTCCCTGCAAATATTTACATCCGCCCTGGTAATTGAATATGGGAAACTCAAGCACAAACTCCGGGGAGGTAGCGTTTAAATCGGTAGAGTATCCCATTCTGACTTTAATTTTGTTTCTGCAAGTATGTTTTAAAGTTATTCTTGCAGTTAACAAAGGGTCACATTGTTCTTTGGCATAAATCACATGTACGGCATTATTCCAGATTCCGCCGTTTTCCGAAGGGTCGGCACACGATTTATAAGTCATATAACTGAAACCGTCATTGCCGAAAGTGGGTCCTCCGCTGTAAGTATTTGCAAATTTGAATCCTCCTATTTCCCAATCGCGAACATTGACAACCCCATCATTATTAATATCAATATCATTTGTATATTGTCCGTCACCATTATAATCCCATCGTATTGAATCGTGATAGGCACAGATAGTCATACCGTGATTGGCACCGCCCCAGCTTATGACAACATATTTCCCCGCTTCGGGAGTACCGGAGGGCAGTGTTGACATTCCATAAGGAGCATTGGCATAAAAGTTTGCCACACCACCTACTTCCGAGCCGTCAAGATGGTTATGTATCCAGTTTTTCAAAGTCAGAATTCCTTCTTCCGTTGAGACATCTATCTGATAAAGTTCGTTGATTCTGTTATGCATGGCTTCGTAATACTTGTCATAGCCCGACATCCAAACCTTTGTACGTTCGTCCGAATTTCCCACATACATTCCTCCGTAAGTATTAACATCGGGAGTTCCTCCGGTTTTCAATATCTCGAAGCTATGGAAATAGCTGACACCGTACCACCCTTCACCACCATTGGCCCAGTTCCAGCAATAATGTGTAGGATATTGATTTTCTGCAACATTCGACGGCAGATTCCTTAATCTGTTTATCTCGTAAGTATATCCGAGACCTATTCCCGAAGCCTGACCACACTCAAGGTCAACCTGGGCAAAAACAGGACGCCAGTACATATTTTGTGAATTGTCAACCTCTTCGGGCAACATTGGAGCATTGGGGCCTTTCATCCACTCCGGCATAGTCAATTTCGGAAGGTTCATTAACCCCATTGAATCTGCAGTTGATAATTTAGGTAATAATTTTATATTTTCAGGTATGTTTTTCTTTTGAGCATTAACAACGGTTAATCCGGTAAAAATAGTTAGAATAATAGCTAAAGTAATGGAGTTTAATTGTTTCATATTTTTATAAGTAATTGTTAGCAAGCAAAAATAAGACATTTTATTGTACAGGAAAGTTGCAAATCGGAATTAATTATTAATTTTGCGGTAATAGAAATTTTTAAATCGTTTTCAAATGAAATTTATTCCCATCTTTATTTTGTTTGTGTTTTTAAGCACCGGCGTTTTCGGGCAACACCCTGATAATAAGGATTCTATTAGGCAAGTAACAAAACAAGGTACTATTGTTTTGACAAATAACAATACTCCAGCCGGATATGAAATGCTTGATTCAATAACAATGAAAAAAAGGTTTTTAACAACTTCCTATTATTACAATAATGAAAAACTAAGCTATTTAGATTTAAAAAAAATTATACTAACTAACCCCGAAACGCACAATTATGTCAGACTTGCCAATGTTAACCGTATTTGGGGCAATGTACTTTTAGGATCGGGAACTATTGCCATTGCTTACGGGCTGCTTCAATATCCTGATACAAAAAATCAGGATATTGTGATAAAAAGTTTGATTGTCGGCGGTTCTTTTATACTTCTATCAGTTCCCATGCAATTCGGATATTCAAAAAATATTCGCAAGGCTACTGCAACTTATAACAATGGATTGAAAAAATTTTCATATTATAATTTTGGTATCAATCTTAAGTTGAGCACAAATGGATTCGGGCTGGTATTTAGTTTTTAGATAAAGCATTATAACACAAAAGAAAAAAAATAAGTTTTCACAATGAATTGGAAACGGACAAAATATCCGTTTGCCCGTTCAAACCGGTTTTCAGCTGTTAATATTATGAATCCGGCGGACAAACAACTTATTTTGAACGGCCTCCCGGTGTTGAGTGATTCCTGCCAAGAAGTTCGTTAATGGGGAAATATTTTTTTCTGACAGGTGATTAATAGGGTTCACCCGGCAGGAATGGTGCTTTTCTTTGTCTTTTTCCTTGTGTTTTCTTTGGGTCTTAGTGTCTTTGTGCCTAATTTTCAGTTATTTTGCCACTAAGGCTAAAATTCATCCTCTTCAATATCCGTTGCCTTTATGTTTCCTTTTGAATCATACTTATCGCAGTCAACCTCCACGGAAAGGGGTTTCAAAGGTTTCTCAAAATCAATATCCTGCGGAATGTTCAAAGTGGAGTCGGCATAAATTCTCTCCATATAAAGAGCCCAAATCGGCAGTGCCATATTTGCTCCTTGACCGAGACTGATGGTCCTGAAGTGAGCTGCACGGTCTTCGCATCCTACCCATACTCCCGTTGTAAGTTTCGGAGTAATGCCCATAAACCATCCGTCGGACTGGTTGTTTGTTGTTCCGGTTTTTCCTGCAATGGGATTGTTAAAATGATATTTCAATCTTAGCCGTATTCCTGTACCATATTGTACCACTCCTTCAAGCAGATTAAGCATAAGATAAGCCGTTTCCTCGCTCATAGCTTCTTGTTGTTCGGGAATGAATGTTTCAACGATATTTCCGTTTTTATCTTCAATTTTCGTAATAAAGACCGGTTCGATATAAACGCCTTTATTGGCAAAGGTATTCATTGCACCCACCATTTCATAGAGGGAAATATCGGGTGTTCCGAGAACAATAGCCGGTACAGGGTCAAGAAAACTTGTAACACCCATTTTTCTGGCAATCTTAACGACGGATTGCGGTGAAAAACGTTTAATAAGCCAGCCCGAAATCCAGTTGTTGGATGTTGCCAGAGCATATTTCAGGCTGATTTCCAATCCTTTATCCTTATCCGAGGAGTTTCTCGGCTCCCAGGTATCACCGTTATCAAGATAAATTATCGGCTGGATATTGGGAAATTCCGTACAAGGGGAGAGTCCGTTCTGCATTGCAAGAGTATAAAGGAACGGCTTGAAAGTGGAACCTACCTGCCGTTTTGCCTGCGTAACATGGTCATACTTAAAATGTTTATAGTTGATACCTCCCACATAAGCCCTCACATAACCTGTTTGAGGCTCCATTGACATCAATCCCGCCTGTAAAAAGAACTTATAATAATGAATGGAATCCATTGGAGACATAACAGTATCAATCTCACCGTGCCACGAAAAGACCTTCATATGCGTAGGTGTATTGAAAATCAGCTTAATGGAATCCATTGGCACATCTCTCTTTTTAAGCCTGCGATAACGCTCCGAGCGGTGCATAGCCTGTGTCATTATCTTATGAACTTCCTGTTTTGCATTATTTTCAAAATAGAAGGGAGCATATTTATGACCTTTCCAATGTCTGAAAAACTTCGGTTGCAGATCCTGACTTAAATGTTCCCTGACTGCCGCTTCAGCATAATTCTGCATCTTTGAGTTAACGGTAGTATATATTTTCAGTCCGTCCTCATAAAGATTATATGTTGAACCGTCAGGTTTGTAATGGGTGCTACACCATTTTTTCAGAACGCCGCGTAAGTATTCTCTGAAATATGTTGCATGTCCTGTAATATGACTTTGTCTGCCGAATTTTGACATATCAACAGGCAACAGTTTCAAAGAATCATAAACCGCTTTATCGAGAAAGCCGTACTTTACCATTTGCGACATCACCACATTGCGCCTGAATTTAACAGTATCGGGCCTTCTGACAGGATTATAAAGAGAGGGATTTTTCAGCATTCCCACAAGCACTGCAGCCTCTTCTACTTTCAATGAATCGGGGGTTGTGTTAAAATAAATTTTGGCTGCTGATTTTATACCCACGGCATTATTGATAAAATCAAATTTATTGAGATACATTGTAATGATCTCATCTTTGGAATATCTCTTTTCGAGTTTTGAAGCAATTACCCATTCGTTAAGCTTTTGAAGAATGGTTTTAAATTTTTGCGATTTATCCCTTTCGTGATACAACAGTTTTGCAAATTGCTGTGTTATAGTACTTGCACCACCACTGAACCGGCCGGTAACCACGCCTTTTATGGCTCTCAACAATGCTTTAAAATCAATTCCCGAATGATCGTAAAACCTGATATCCTCGGTTGCTATTAGTGCATTGATAAGGTTAGTATCAATATCACGAAAATCAACGTCGGAGCGGTTTTCGATATAAAATTTTCCGAGAACGACCCCGTCTGAAGAATATACTTCCGAAGCAAGATTGATCTTTGGATTTTCAAGCTCTTCAAAGGTGGGAATATAACCGAGTTTACCGGATGATATCATTACAAAAAGACCGACAACAAACGCAATTCCAAGAACAAACAAAAACCAGAAAATAAAAACATACTTACCGTATTGTTTTCTTTTATCCTTGTTTATCTTATCATCATTCCTTCCGGGAATTTTCTTTTCCTTACCGCTTTCCGAATTAAAATCCTCACTCATATTCAAATGTTTCCTTTTGTTTTATAAAATAAAGGGCTACTGGAATAAACTTCAAAAGTAGAAAAATATTTTATACTAAAACGCATAAACTTTACCGTTATAACTTTTCATAACCGGCTGACTTAACTCTATTTGATTTTTTGTATTCCGGCATTACGGTTCAGCATAAGTTTAACTATGAGATACACTACAACTCTTTTCTTAACATATCAAGTGCCATTAATGCCGCCCTGCGAATATTTCTGCCCCTGTGTTCGCCGAAATGAAACTGTTTTGCAAAGACTTTGTCACTGGTTGCAACTGCAATCCATGTTGTACCGACAGGTTTTTCCTTTGTTCCTCCTGTGGGGCCTGCTACCCCGGAAGTGGCAACGGCATAATCGGTTTTAAATTTTTCTCTTACTCCCACTGCCATCTGAGACACAACAGACTCGCTTACAGCACCATACCTTTCAATATCTTTTTCTTCAACTCCCAAAATCCGGCTCTTGATCTCATTAGCGTACGACACTACCGAACCTTTATAATAATCGGAACTACCCGCAACACTTGTAATAAGGTGCGCTATGTAACCACCCGTACAACTCTCGGCTGAGGAAACGGTTTTACTTTTTTCGCGAAGAAGATTGCCGACAACCTCCTCAAGAGTATCTTTGTCAAAACCGAAAATGTATTCACCTATAATCTTTTTCAGTTTTATTATCTCATTTTCCACCAGAGCAACAAGTTTATCCCTGTTCTTTCCCGAAGCCGTTAACCGTAACCTAACTATTCCGGGTTGAGGCAAATAGGCCAATTTCACATTATGCGGCAGGCTGTTTTCCCAATCCTCAATCATAGCAGCCATCTCCGATTCGGGAACACCCTGGGTCAATACAGTTTTGTGATATATTGCAGGAAGATTAAATCTTTGTTGCAGTTCGGGAATGATATAATCCGTCATCATCGGCTTCATTTCAAACGGTACCCCGGGCATAGAAACAAAGATTATCCCATCTTTTTCAAACCACATTCCGGGAGCAGTACCGTGAACATTACGTATTACAGTACAGTTATCGGGTACTTCGGCCTGCTTACGGTTCAAATCGGTAACCTGCCGTCCCCTGACCCTGAAAATCTCCTTTACATCTTCAAAAACAGCTTCGTTAAAAACAAGTTTTGAATCGAAAAAATCACAAAGGGTCTTTTTCGTAATATCATCTTTTGTGGGGCCAAGGCCGCCGGTTATCAAAACAATATCAGCCCGCTCACTCGCAAGTTTCAGAGCTTCAAAAATATGATCATAATCATCGGCAATGGAAACCGCCTGATATACTTTTATCCCTGCCATTGTCATCTGCTCACCTATCCATGCGGCATTGGTATTCACCACCTGCCCTATGAGCAACTCGTCACCAATTGAAATTATTTCCGTTTTCATTTTCTTTTTTATTGATTTACAGACTATTAATCATTTTAGTCATTAACAATAAATTGTTAACATAAAACATATTTAACACTTCATACGTTAATATCAATCACATATATTTGTAATTTATAACAAAAGTAGAGTTTTTCCTGATGACCAAAGATAAAAAAATACCTGAATCGGAATTGATTTTACATCCTGACGGAAGTGTATATCATTTAAACCTTAAACCCGAACAGTTAGCCGACACGGTTATTCTGGTCGGTGATCCGAAAAGAGTTGAAATAATTTCCGACCATTTTGACAAAATTGAATTTAAGAGCTGTAATAGAGAGCTGTGTACTCACACCGGAAAGTTCAACAACAAAAGATTGACCGTTCTCTCCACGGGAATGGGTACCGATAATATTGATATTGTTCTCAATGAACTGGATGCCCTGGTTAATGTTGATTTAAATGAAAGGGTGGCAAAAGAAGAGCACACAACATTAAATATTATCAGACTTGGTACTTCGGGAGCACTTCAACCCGACGTACCTTTAAACTCGTTTATCGTCTCGGAATACGGGCTTGGGCTCGACAGTGTGGTTCTTTATTACGATAAAAAGAAAGAGGTATTTGAAAAAGAGATGACGGAAGCCTTTTATAAGTTTTCAAACTGGCCGGAAGATTTGTCAAAGCCATATATCATAAAGGGTTCGGAAATGCTTGCCGAAAAACTCGGAAAAGGTTTTTATAAGGGTATTACAGCAACTTCACCGGGTTTTTACGGTCCGCAGGGAAGGGTTGTTCGGCTTAATCTCGCTTATCCCGATCTTGTTGACATTCTTCACAATTTTAAATATAAGGATAAAAGGATTTTAAATTTTGAAATGGAAACATCTGCACTGTATGGTTTGGGAAAAATGCTGGGACACAATACACTTACAATCTGTGTTGCCATTGCAAACAGATACAGACTTGAATATAATAATGACTACAACATTGCTGTTAAAGAACTAATTAAGACCGTTTTGGAAAGGCTTACAACTTGAAAATTTTGATAACTAATTAATATTATTTTGTTTTGAAAATAGTTTTATCAACAAATCCAAAATTAATCTGCAAAACATTGAACAGGCTTGTTGTGCTTCTGGTGTTTTTTAATTTTTTTACGCAGATTGGATATTGCGACACTATTATTGACAAAAACACTCAAAATATCGAAAAGCTTGAGAGCAAGCTACTAAAAGCAACTACCGTTGAAAAGCTTACCATTTTTAATCAGCTTTCTGAAAAATATCTGAATAAAGATCCTGAAATAGCAAAAAATTATGCTACCAAGGCCATTGAGCTTGCAAATCTTCTTGAAGATAAAAACGCAAAATCAATTGCTTTATATAATCTGGGGAACGCATATTATAATCTGTCAAAATATAATAATGCAGGCGATGCTTATCAATCTGCACTTAACGGACGTGATAGTATAAGTAACGATACGCTAAAGTCAAGTATTATAACTTCAATAGGTTTATGCTATCTGAATAAAAATGAATACGACAGTGCCAGAAACTTTTTCTCTTCACTGCTGTCAAACGAAAAACAATTATTAAAGAAAAATGATTTGGCCAGACTTTATTCATATCTCGGTGATACTTTTTACGGGAAAAGCGATTACGGTCCGGCATTGATAAACTACCAAAAAGCCCTTAACCTTGCAAAAAAAACAAATGACACATTACTTGTCGCATCCATAAACAATAACATAGGTATTGTTTACAACGACCTGGGAGATTATGAAAAATCGCTTAAATACTACCTGAAATCTCTCGACGTCTATAAAAAAATAAATGACCAGGACGGAATGGCACAGCTATATAATAATATAGGAATTGTATATTCCGATTGGGGTAATAGAGAAAAAGCTCTGGAGTATTACCAAAAATCGCTTCAGATAGATAAAAAAGCGGAAAATAAATCCGGCATTGCAGGTTCATATAATAATATCGGCATCATTTACAGTGAATGGGGGCAAAACGATATTGCCGTCGAATACTATTCCAAAGCTTTGAAATTGTATCAGGAGGAAGACGACAATCTGGGTATTACGCAGGTAACAAATAATCTGGGTGAAAGTTATTTTGATTTGGGTGAACACTCCAAAGCTCTTGAGTTTTTGCAACGCTCTTTGGATATGGAAATCAGTCGGGGAAATAAAAGAGGTATTGCCGAGTCATACCTTACAATCGGCGAAACATATTTCAAACTGAATAATTTTGCAAAAGCAATGAATTATGTAAATAAAAGTCTTAATATAGCCGACTCGCTAAAACTCTCTTCAATAATTCTGAAAAACTATAAACTGCTTTACCAAATTTATGAAAAGCAAAAAAACTACCCAAAAGCATTCATATACCTTAAAAAATATACAGCGGAAAAAGATTCGGTATATAGTGAGGATTTTCACAAAACACTTGCCGAGGTACAGATAAAAAACGAAATAGCAAAAATCGAGTTGGATGATAACTTGAGAGTTCAAACGGAATTAAATAAAAAGAAAGCGCAACAAACCCAACGTATTTACCTGATAATCATCCTAATACTTATTCTGATTTTTGGTTTGTTGGTATTTCTCGACCTGAAAGCAAAGACTAAAATAAACAGAAAAATTCTGGAAGCAAATAAAAAACTGACTTCCGAACAGGAAAACTTTGCAAATACTTTGGAAGAGTTGCGAAAGAATGAAAGAAAATATAAAAGCCTTGTTGAAAATTCTCCAACAGGGATATTACTCCTTAATAAAACAGGGAAAATCCTTGAAGTCAACAAAAAAATCCTCGAACTATTCGGCTCTCCCGACGAGGAGGAGATGAAAAAAATAAACTGTTTTAAACATTCACCACTTAAATCCGCCGGTATTACCGATGATATTAAAAAGTGTATTGAGCTTAAAAAACTAATCTACAATGAGGTAAAATATACTTCAAAGTGGGGTAAGACAACTTTTCTTAAATACTATATAACTCCTGTTTTGAACAGGCAGGGAAATGTTTCAAATGTTATCCTAAACATTGAAGATATAACAAAATCAAAAGAAGCCGAGTATGCAAGAACAGAATCGGAAATGAAATACAGGATTCTTGTTGAAAACTCGTTACAGGCTATGTTTATAATGCAGGACGACAAATTGCTTTCTGCCAATAAAAGGCTTGAAAACCTGACAATGTATTCTTATAGCGAAATGGTAAAAAAAGGTAAAGACTGGTTAAAAACGGTTATTTATCCTGATGATTACAAAAAAGCAACTGTTTTGCTGAAAAGAATGTTTAGCGGAAAAGTAGTACCGGAAAAAAATGAATTTCGGGTAGTGAGAAAAGATAATAAAATAAGATGGGTCGAGGCGCTGGGTACCACTATTGATTATGAAGGTAAAAAAGCAATTCTGGTTGTAGCTGTTGATATTACAAAATACAAAGAGGCTGTTACGGTTTTGGAAGAGTCGGAAGAAAAACTTCGACAGCTTAACGCAACAAAAGATAAATTCTTTTCCATTGTTGCCCATGACCTTAAAAATCCTTTTAATGCAATTATGGGCTTTTCAAATCTGCTGTCAGAAGCATATGATAACTTTGATGAAAAACAACGTAAAACATTTATCAGAAATATTAGTGATGCTACCGAAAATACTTATAAACTATTACAAAATCTTTTGGAGTGGTCGCGTACACAAACCCAAAGTATTGAATATAAACCTGATGCCATTGATTTGAATGAAATTATCAACAACAATATTTCAGTACTCAAAAGTAGTGCTACGAATAAAGATATTACCGTTACATTGAAAGTTCCTTCAAATACAACTGCTTTTGCTGATGAAAATATGACAAGGACAGTCATCAGAAATCTGCTTTCAAATGCTATTAAATTTACCCGGCCGGGTGGAAAAATTGAAATTTCCGCATCCGAAACAGGCAATTATATTGAAGTTTGCATTGCCGATAATGGTGTGGGAATCAGCAAAGAAAATCAAAAAAAATTGTTTAAAATTGACAAACAATTTAAAAGTTACGGAACTTCAAATGAGCAAGGCTCCGGTTTGGGGCTGATTTTATGTAAAGAGTTTGTTGAAAAAAACGGAGGTAAAATATGGGTTGAAAGTAAATACGGGGTAGGCAGTAAATTTAAATTTACCCTCCCGGGTTACAACTTTAAATAATTGAATTTATTTTTAATGATATTTGGTCAGGTCAATTTTGTTTTATTTCTTTACACCTGATTTTAAAGTTTTATTCAATAAAATGCAAACAAAACATAACAATAGTGAACTTAATGCACTGATTAATTTACTTGACGAGCCAAATAATCAGGTTTTTGATAAAATTAAAGATAAACTTTTATATTATGGTATTGATGCCGTACCATACCTGGAAGATGCCTGGGACAACTCTTTCGATAACATTATACAGAAAAGAATAGAAAATTTAATCCATAATATCCAGATAGACTATCTTACCAAAGAGTTGAAAAACTGGAAAAGTAAAGCTCATTACAATCTCCTTAAAGGATATATTCTGGTAACGAAATACCTGTATCCCGACATTAATGAAAAAGATTTAAGAGAGAAAGTTGAAAAGATAAAAAAAGATATCTGGCTTGAACTCAATCTTAACCTGACCGCACTGGAAAAAATAAAAGTTATAAATCATATTTTTTTCGACATCTACAACTTTCAGGGGAATAAAACAAATATAGACACACCGCAAAATCTTTACCTTAACAATCTTCTGAGTACTAAAAAAGGCAATCACCTGTCGCTTGGGATGCTTTATATGATTGTTGCCCAAAGTCTGGACATCCCCGTTTATGGGGTTGACCTGCCACATCATTTTATTCTTGCATATGTTAATGAAATTGCCGATGAAAAGATAAGTCTGGATGATGAAAACGATATTTTGTTTTATATCAACCCGTTTAATAAAGGTGCCGTCTTTACTCAAAAAGAAATTGATGTTTATATAAAACAGATAAAACTTAAGCCTCAAAAATCATTCTATAAACCTACGGATAACATCACAATAATAAAGAGGCTTCTGGCAAATCTGATAACCTCATACGGCAAGATGGGATACCTTGATAAGGTTGACGAGCTGAAAATGCTTGAAAGTGCATTGTAAATCAAACTATCCTTGCCAAAGTTTTAAAAATAATTCTCAAATCGGTCAGAAAACTTTTTTCTTTAATATAATTAAGATTTAACTCCAGTTTTTCAGGCATAATAACCTCGATATATGCTTTTTCGGGATCGTCATATTTCGACAAAATCTCATTTTCGTTTATATATTCAAGTGAAGCATAATCGGTAAGTCCCGGTTTGACAGTCAATACCTTTTTTTGTCTGTCATTATAAAGGTCAACATATTTTCTGACTTCCGGACGGGGGCCTACAATACTCATTTCACCCTTTAAAATGTTGACAAGCTGCGGCAATTCGTCAAGTTTATACTTTCTTAAAAAAGCACCCACTCGTGTAATTCTCGGATCATCTTTACCAACAGTCAGCAGACTGCCTGAATCCGAACCGTTTCGCATTGTACGAAACTTCAGCAGGGAAAAATCCCTGTTATCTTTGCCAACACGCTTCTGTAAATAAAAAACACCACCCCTTGAATCCAAAATGATAAATATGGAAATTAAAATAAAAAGAGGAATCAGAACTATCAGACCGATAAAAGAGAAGAATATATCAAATAGTCGTTTTAGCATAAACCTAATTAACCTTTATAAGGTCTGAATTAAACAGCACTTTCAAACTGTTTCAGAAAACGCAGATTGTTTTCAAAAAACAGTCTTATATCATTTATCTGATATTTCAGCATGGTGATTCGCTCAATACCCATTCCAAAAGCAAATCCGGTATATTTCTTACTATCTATGTTATTGTTTTCCAAAACATTGGGGTCAACCATACCACAGCCCAGAATTTCGACCCATCCGGTATTTTTACATATTTTACATCCTTTACCTCCGCATATAAAGCAGGAAATATCCATCTCGGCCGAAGGTTCGGTAAACGGAAAATAAGAAGGTCTGAACCGTGTTTTAGTCCCTTTTCCGAAAAGTTCGGTTGCAAAATAGTAGAGTGTCTGTTTCAGGTCGGCAAAGGAAACATTCTCATCAATATACAATCCTTCAACCTGATGGAATATACAGTGTGCACGTGCAGAAATAGCTTCATTACGAAAAACCCTCCCCGGAAAAATTGACCTTATGGGTGGTTTTTCTTTCTCCATCACCCTGACCTGAACGGAAGAAGTATGCGTACGAAGAGCTATATCCGGATTTTTCTCAATAAAAAACGTATCCTGCATATCTCTTGCCGGATGTTCTTCGGGAAAATTAAGTGCAGTGAAATTATGCCAGTCATCTTCTATTTCAGGACCTTCGGAAACGGAAAATCCTATTCTTGAAAAAATATCAATAATCTCATTTCTGACAACCGACAACGGATGTCTTGAACCCATCTGCATAAAATTGGCCGGGAGCGTCAGGTCAACATCTTCTTTTCCACCCACATTACTGCTTTCCAACAACTCCTTTAAATCATTAACTTTTTGCTGTGCAGTGTTTTTCAGATTGTTCAGTAAAGCTCCGAATTCTTTTCTTTCCTCAGGTGCTATATTTCTCATTTCGGCAAAAAGAGCCGGTATCAAACCCTTTTTACTCAAGAACTTAATACGAAACTCCTCAAGGTGTTCGGGAGATTGCGCAACAAATTCCTCAATTTCTTTTAAATATGAATTGACCTTATCTTTCATCTTTTCTATTCTTCAACTATTTCTATTGTCATCGTAACCGGTTTTAGGGGTTTGTTCGACCTGTCGGTATTTACCGATGCAATGGCATCAATAACATCGAAACCGTCAATCACTTCACCGAAGACCGTATAGTTACCATCAAGATGGGGTGTGCCGCCGACAGTTGTATAGGCATCTATTTCTTCCGTTGTATAATTCAGATTATATCTTGCAGCCATCATATTCAATTCCTGTTCGGAAAGCACTTTTCCCTGAACAATATAAAACTGCGAACCCGAAGAAGCCTTTTCGGGATTTACCTGATCGGGCATTCTGGCAGCCGCCAAAGCACCTTTTTTATGAAATTTACCCGGCACAAACTCAGCAGGAACAGTATATCCCGGATCAAGTCTGCCGTCGGCATTCTGACCGCCCTGAATCATAAAACCTTCAATAACTCTATGAAAAGGCGAACCGTTATACCAACCTTCTTTGATAAGTTTTACAAAATTATCCCTGTGCTGCGGAGTTTCATTGTATAAAACGGCTGTCATATCCCCGTAATCGGTATGAATTATGACCTTAACCTGTTTGTCATCCTTTTTGTCCTGAGAGAAGACTTTTGTTCCGAAAGATACAAAAGCAATCAATAATAGAAGAATTACTTTTTTCATAATTGTTAATTTTAAATGATTTGCAAAAATAGTAAAAGAAATGATGGTATAAAAAAATAGTTGGAAATTTTGGAAGGCGTCGGGTTGTTAGTCGGATTGCATAGACATACGGCCGTGCGTCTTCTACGTACCGGAACAACTGACCCGATAAGAAATGTGCTGAGCCCGTTTTGTGGATTTTCTTTGGGTTTTAAAGATAATTGTTTTTTGAAACAAAAAATTTTGGAATTTTGCCATAACCTTTTTGTGTTTTCTTTGTATAAACATTAAAGTGCTGGAAAAAAATATTCTATGGACATTTCAATATATTTTGAACCGCTTGAATTACCTGAGTTTGATTTTGAAGAATCAACCAAAAACCTGAGATTGGGAGATTTGGTAAGAAGTTACATCGTGGAAGGACATTTCCCTGATCTTGACGGAGTTGATATTGCAATCGTAGGAGTTCAGGAGGAGAGAAAAGCAAAAAATAATAAAGGATGCGCTCTTGCTCCCGACTATATCAGAAATTACTTTTACAGATTGTTTAAAAGTAATTTTAATCCGAAAATAGCCGACCTTGGAAACTTAAAAAGGGGTCATAAAATTGAAGATACATATTTTGCATTGACGACTGTTGTTTCCGAGTTGATAAAAAATAAAATCACTCCCGTAATTATCGGTGGAAGCCAGGATTTGACTTATGCAAACTACAGGGCTTACGAATCGCTTGGACAGGTGATTAACATTGTCTCCATTGATTCTGTTTTCGACCTTGGTAAGGCGGCACAGGATATTAATTCACACTCATATCTGAGTAAAATAATCCTTCATCAGCCCAACTTCCTTTTCAATTACACAAACATTGGTTTTCAGTCGTATTTTGTTGACCCCGACGCCACTTCTTTGATGAACGACCTCTATTTTGATGTTTACCGTCTTGGAAAAGTCAGGGGTAATTTACCCGAAACGGAACCTCTTATGAGAAATGCCGATATGGTTACGGTTGATGTTTCAGCCATAAGGCAATCGGATGCTCCGGGAAACGGAAATGCCTCTCCCAACGGATTTTACGGTGAAGAGATTTGCCAGATAATAAAATATGCCGGATTGAGCGAAAAAATATCATCAATTGGTTTTTACGAAACAAATCCGAAATACGACAATAACAACCAGACATCACACCTTGTGGCACAGATGATCTGGTTTTTTGTTGAGGGTTATTACAGCCGCCGGAAAGACCACCCGTATAAAGACATAGAGAACTATATCAAATATACGGTTTCGATTAAAGATCATAACGACGAACTTGTGTTTTACAAAAGTAAAACGAGCGACCGTTGGTGGATGGATGTTCCGGTAAAGGCCGACAATAAAAATATTTATGAAAGACATCATCTGGTACCCTGCTCATACAACGACTACGAAACTGCCTGTAACGACGAAATTCCCGACAGATGGTGGCAGGCATACCAGAAGTTGATGTAAATAATTAACGGTTTTATTCAAGTAACCATTTCCATACAGGTTTAACGGTTAATGTGTAATTATCAATATTGTAAACGTGCTCTTCATCTTCAGTAAGGATTAAACCTTCTCGTAAACCGTATGTTTTCAATGCCTCAATCAATCCTTCCAGTTCGCGTGTTTCGGTATCCTTATCCGTCAATGTTCGACAAACTTGTATTGCCTGAACAATTGACAACCCTTTTTTAACAATAAAATCACACTCTTTTTTACCATAATGAAAATAGATATCATCTCCTCTGTTCTTTAACTCCAAAAAAACAATGTTTTCAAGAAAACGTCCGTAATCTTCCGAAATTCTGAAAGAGATATTCGAAAGAAAACCATTATCAATGCAATATACTTTCCGGCGACCGGAAAATTGCTTTTTCAAAGAATATTCGTATTGATAAATCTCGTAAAACAGATAAGTGTTTTTTAAATATTCAAAGTAATTATTGATCAAATTGTAAGAAATATTCAGTGAAACCGCTATTTTATTAAGGCTTAACGGTTTTCCTATATTCGACAACAAAAACAGAGCAACTTTATTGATATAATCATAATTTTTCAAATTATATCTTGCAACAATATCCTTTAGTATTATTGTATCGAAATACATTAATATTTCGGGCCTTCTCAGATCATCCTCAAGTAAAGCAACCTTTGGAAAGCCGCCATCTTTTATGAAAACATTGAATAATTTTTTGTATCTCAGTTTATTGGTAACCATTTCCGGTTTGGTTGGAAGCGAAAACCCTTTAAACCGGATAAACTCTTTAAATTGTAACGGTAAAACATTTATGTCAAGATATCTTCCCCCCAAAGCTGTTCCAAATTCCTTACTCAACAATTTTGAAGATGACCCGGTAATATAAAAGTGAAACATTTTTAACTCATATCCCGTCAAAACCCACTTTTCCCATTGAAAAACATTTTGAATTTCATCAAGAAAAATATAAGGAACCGAATTATCATTAACATATTCTTTATACGTATCAATAATTTTTTCTAACAAAGCGACATTCAGTTCACCTGTAAACCGCGGATCCTCAAAATTAACAAATAGGATCTCTTTTTTGTCAACACCTTCGTTTATAAGGTTATGAATATGGCTGATCAGAAGAGACGATTTGCCTGCCCTTCTTACACCTTTCAAAATAATTATTTCGCCGGATCTTTGATAACTACTCAGTTTTTTCTGATACGAATATCTCGGTATATACTTTGGTAAAGGTTTATCCCAAAAATTCCAATCATTCAGTATCTCAAATATTCTCTGTTTTTCCATTTGATATTTTTTTACAAAAGTACAAAATTTTCAGTCAACTGAAAAAAAATATAAATATATTTTCAGTCAACTGAAAACTATTAAGATCAACCGACTCTTCCGGGATTATCCTTAATAAAATTTTTCCAGCCAGAATAACCTGATTTTGTGGTAGTTGCACCTTTTTGAAAATAATGGCAAACAGCAGCTGCAAGACCGTCGGTGGCATCAAGATGTTTGGGAATTTCCTTGATTGTCATAATGCTTTTCAGCATTGCGGCAACCTGCTCTTTGGAGGCATTACCGTTTCCGGTAATTGACTGCTTGATCTTTTTGGGTGAATATTCAAATATGGGAATATCCCTGAAAAGAGCTGCAGCCATAGCAACACCCTGTGCACGGCCAAGCTTGAGCATACTTTGAACATTTTTACCGTAAAAAGGAGCTTCAAGAGCCACTTCATCAGGTTTGTATTCATCAATCAAAGCCAACACCCTCTCGAAAATCTTTTTAAGCTTTAAAGCCTGGTTGTCATATTTTGCCAGATGTATAACTCCTAAAGTGATAAGTTCCAGCGAGTTATTTCGCTTATGAACAAGTCCGTAACCCATTATTGTGGTTCCCGGATCAATACCTAATATTATTCTGTCTGATTTCAACTAAATTATTACTTTTGTAATTGCTAAAAATATGAAGAAGTATTTTACAAATATACATAAAAATAAAACTTATAACCTAATAGTAAGAGTTTTAATAATCTTTACTACTTACTATTTCATTTATGCTCAGATATTTAAAAAGAAAAAACTGGAAGAGGTAGTTATTCTGTTCCATGAAATTATTGACCAGCCACATATCTATTTTTTTCTTACCTGGACCTTGTTGTTAATGATAGTCAACTGGGGAATTGAGTCGTTAAAGTGGCAGTTTCTGATTAATAAAATTGAAAAAATTTCTTTTTCCAAAGCCTTTGAAGCTGTTCTGGCGGGAGTCTCCGTTGCACTTTTCACTCCAAACAGGGTAGGAGAATGGTTCGGCAGGGTTTTTATTCTTGACAAGGCAAACCCATGGAAAGGAATTGTGATTACAATGGTAGGAAGCTTTGCACAACTTTTGACAACTATTGTAGTCGGTTCACTTAGCCTTCTAATATATATTCCGATTTATTACAAGAATTCGGATCTGTTCTCAAACTATCTGTACTTCGGACTTATTCTCATTGTTGTCGTAATAGTATCGACACTGATATTTATTTTTCTTAATATCAAGGCTTTACCCGGGTTTTTAACAAAATTTTTTGAAAAACGATTTCCTCACTTTTATGAATATATTTCCGTAATATCCGAATATTCTACTTTTGAACTGGCATCAGTACTAATTTTAAGCTTCCTCCGCTATTGTGTTTTTACATTACAGTTTTATATTATTTTAATGTTGTTTTCGGTTAATCTTCCGTTGCTTCAAGGAATGATAATTATCTCTCTTGTATTTTTCATAATGACAGCAATACCCACAGTAACTCTTGCCGAGCTTGGTATCCGCGGTTCCGTTTCCATATTTTTCATAGGCTCTTATTTTGAAAAGTTTGCCGTACTGACCGATAAGATCACACTTGGAATAGTGGCTTCGTCATCCGCCTTATGGCTCATTAATCTTGCACTACCGGCAATTATAGGTACCTTTTTCGTATATAGGTTAAAGTTTTTCAGAAGAAATAAAGATAATGATTAGCCTGCTAACAATATACTTTGTTTTCCTTTTTCTGTTTGGAGTTCTATACTTTCTAATAATACTTTCATACACAACCGGATGGTTCGCATTAAAAAAATTTGTTTTAAACAACAATAACCCTAAAACATATCTATCCGTTGTTATTCCCGCACGAAATGAAGAAACCAATATTCAAAATATTTTGAATGATCTGCAAAAGCAGAACTATCCGGACGATTTATTTGAAGTAATTATTATTGACGACCATTCAACTGATGACACATACAAAATCGCTTCCGGGTTTATACAAAATCAAACTAATACTAAAATTGTGAGACTGATATCGGATAGTTATTCCGATACTTTCAAGAAAAATGCAATCACAAAAGGAATTGAGATTTCAAAAGGTAGTATTATTGTAACAACCGATGCCGATTGCAGAGTGGGGCCGGAATGGCTGCAAACAATAGCGGGATATTACGAAACAAAAAAGTGTAAGATGATCATCGGGCCTGTTGCATATTATAACGAAGCAACCTTTTTTGAAAAACTGCAATCTTTGGAGTTCCTAAGCCTGGTGGCTGTTTCTGCGGGAGCTTCGGCAATCGGAAAACCAATAATGAGCAACGGGGCAAACCTTGCTTACGAAAAACAAGCTTTTGAAACTGTCGGTGGCTTTTCAAAGGACAAATTCTCATCCGGTGACGATGTGTTTCTTATGATAAAATTCCGTAAAATATTTGGCCCCGGCTCCATTTCATTCCTGAAAAACAGAAATTCATTTGTCTTTACCAAAGCAAAAAAAAGTATTGGTGAATTTATTAATCAACGTGTGAGATGGGCATCAAAAAACAAAGGCTTCGGGTTGAATATTCTGTTTGTCTCGGTTACAGTCTATTTCACTAACCTACTCCTTTTATCAGGTGCCGTTTTTTCTGTCTTTTATCCTGAATTGTTCAGGTTTATTGCTGTTGCTTTTGTTATTAAATTGCTAATTGACATCCCCATACTCACAGGATTTATTAAATTTGCAAAAAAAACACAACTTCTGTTTTATATAATTCCGGTCTATTTGATATATCCTGTGTATATCGTAGTATCCGGAGCCTTGGGAATGACAGGAAAATACAGATGGAAAGACAGAAAAATTAAAAACTAAACCGTTATGATTAAAAAAATTGATTACGACATTATTAAAAACATACTCGAGGATAAAGACCGCAGAGTTGTATTTGAAAAAACCAATATCATCCCCGACCATACCGAACTTAAAAATGAACTGACCGAGTATATCAATTATTCTAAAATAAGTAAGAAATCGGTTCTCGGTATTGATATGTATCAGTATAGTTCTTTCGGAGAGTTTGAGCAGACATTGATTCCCTTTTTATTTAAAACCCTTTTCGATGCAACAATCAATCTTTGCTTTCAGAACCATCCGTTCATTTTCCAGAAATATACAAAAAAAGAAATAGAAAATAACTATATAAGTACCGGTGACGGTGGATTTCTTATATTTGACAACCCTATTCATTCTCTTCTGTTTGCAGCAAATTTTGCAATAATCCTCAGAGCTTACAATGCATTCCACTTTTATCCCAAACTCAGGAAAATAATTGACGGAATAAATATGAGATACGCCATCACCTACGATAAAATATACAAGTTTAACAATAACTTCTATGGCAGAGCCATTATCAACAATGCAAGGATTCTGATTAAGGATAACCTGAACCGCTGCCTGATGGACGAATACACACACACCTGGTTCACTACCAATCTCGACGGTGTTGAAAATCTCCAGATTGCCACACTTGACGATATTGCCAACATTTATGAGTTCAACAAAAACTACGAAAGAAAATATATTGACAAAGGTGATGAGATTTTTGAAAATGAATCATCAAGGCGATACGGAATTATTAACTCCGATATTCTGAAAATAGGAATGATAAAATCAAAAGAGACTTCACTTAGTATATATAACCTTCATTTACAGGTTACCATAAGACTCTATAACGATGAAAACCGCGAACAAAACAGATTGATTACCGTCAGCCTCGGAAATTTGAATACAACAGGTATTTAACCTACAATATAAAACCGGTTATTGAAAATAGGACATAACTTTTTTTTATCATTATGTCCCTTTTAATCCCATATTGTTTTATTACGTTCCAAAAATACAAAAAAAAGTTAAACAACGGACATTCAAACCACAAGCAATGATTATCTTACCCGTTTTTTGAGTTTTTCTTTGTGTTTTCTTTGAGCCTTGGTGTCTTTGTGGCTAATTTTCCGCTATTTTGCCACTAAGGCTCAAAGACACTAAGAATCACTATGGCATCCGGAAACAAGTTTTGAAAGGAAAGATATTAAAAGAAAAATATCAGAGGATGTAAAAAACGTAACGCAAAAGCCCAATCACGGAAACAGGTAAAAATTGATTCCACAGTATAATAATGTTTACCGGTTCTTGACAGGTTTGAACGACTAACCCGATATTGAAATTTTTAAAACAATCAAACCTGTTTAGAACCGGTTAATACACGAAAGAAATTATAATATTATTATCAAATCTTGATTTCTTTCGGCATAAAAGCCTCCTACAGTCAATAATCCACGTTTAGTTCAATCCCGACAAGAAAAGTTGTCGGGATACAACCTGTCCGGCTTTAGACGGATATTACATCTACGCTTTCACTCCGTTTCGCTCCGATTCCTATCGGAGACGCAATACGATACTTAATTGTTGTGGTGTCGTTATTTATCTTTTTCAATTATATAAACAGTTCCTTTCCCTTTTCCAACGCTTGTAATTATTTGTTCCTTTTTCATATACTGCAAATCTTTTTTTATCGTGTTGATATTTATATTTTTAAATCTTTTTGCTAAATCCGATATTTTCAAAGGTTGATTTTCTTTTAAGTATTCTTTAATCTCTTTTTGTCTTTCATTCAAATATCCGCCTTTTGATTTAAAAACATCATACTTTGCATCAAGTCTTTGGGTTAGAATATTTAGCTTATCAAGGAAATACAAAACCCATTTTGAGATACTTTCATTCTCTTTGCCGTGTCCGGCTTCCGACGGATTCCTGTTCTTTTGTCCTTCCATTAATGCTTGATAATACTCTTTCTTGGTTTTTTCTATCAAATTTTCAAAAGAAACATATTGAATAAACATATAGTCTTGTTGCAATAAAATAAGTGTGGTTATAAGGCGAGATAATCTTCCATTACCATCTTGAAATGGGTGAATTGAAAGAAACTCATAAACAAGGTTTGCTGTTATTATTAAAGGGTGTATTTCTTTTTTCTCAAATTGTTCATTTGTCCAATCAATTAAATCTCTCATTTCATTTTCAACGAGATGAACATCAGTTGTGTTAAATATAACTTTTTGAATTCCGTCAGGATAATTGGCAACTACTTTGTTTGAAAGTGATTTGTATTGTCCCCGATGTCTAGTGTCTTTGTCGCTATGTCGCAATAGGTTTTGGTGTAATTGCTTAATATAGTTTTCGGTTAAACGAATATTATCGTAATTCTCATAAATAATTTCTAATGTATCGTAATAGCCAATAACTTCTTGTTCATCTCTCGTTT
>JALSSR010000281.1 GCA_026984135.1 Bacteroidales bacterium | reverse complement strand
AACTGAATATCAGATAGTTACGTACATTAAAAAAAGAGACGTTACTTTTAAAAAGTAAAAATTTCAGTATTCTATTTAAAAATATTCTTATCACGACTTTTGCAGGGTTTTGAAATCAGGTTTCAAAGATAAACAAAAAATTTCAAAAGTCAAGAAAAAAGCGATAAAATATTATCCGGTTTATTCAAATTAACTTATCTTATCTTTGCCAAAAAAATAACGGATGATAAAAGACCCTGCCGTTAAAGGCTACCTCTGGACTTTCCTTGCTGTTGTGGCATTGTCGAATGTTTACATATTCAGCAAAGCAGCCCTCAATGTAGTTCATATTGCGCAATTCGGATTTTATTGGTTCGGACTGGGAATGATATGGAATTTGATATTTACAATCAAGACCTGCAAGCTTTCCACTATCAAAAAAATCAGCCGCAAAACCGCCGGAATACTTGTGGTCATCGGTATTTTGGAGACTACCGCAACGACCCTTTTCTTTCTCGGTCTGTTTACAATAGAAAATCCCGCAGTAACATCCTTTCTCGGCAATATGGGACCTATTTTCGTAACAATCCTCGGGGTTTCCATTTTGAAAGAGCGTTTTAACTATCTTGAAGCAATAGGTATGCTGTTGACTTTAGCGGGTGCATTCATAATCAGTTACAGAGGCCCGGGCACTTTAGGAAACATCTTCCTGAAAGGAACGGAATATGTTGTTTTGGGTTCACTGGTTTTTTCGTTTTCCACAATTATAGTAAAGAAAAACGTGGGCAAATCCCTGTCGCCTGCAATCATATCTCTCAACCGTACTGTTTTTCTGTTTCTTTTTGCCACAATAATGATGTTCGTTTTTCAAAAATCATTTTCCATACCCAATACAGCTTTGCTCAATATTGCTATCGGTTCGGTATTGGGACCTTTTCTTGCGGTTTTGGCCTCTTATAATGCATTGAAATACATCGAAGCTTCACGAACCTCAATTCTCGGCAGTACAAAAAGTTTGTTTGTGCTGCTCGGTTCGTTCCTCTACTTCGGAAACTTCCCCAAAACAATTCAAATTGCAGGAGGGATATTGACAATAATCGGTATTTTGCTGATCTCTTTCGGAAAGATGATATTGAATAAAGATGAGTGAGCGATGGGGCGAAGGGGCGAGGGAGCGATGGGGCGAGGGAGCGATGGGGCGAGGGAGCATCAACTTTATTCTCCGTATTTCAATTATTGCTATCTTTGTCAGAAATAAATTTACAAAAAGAAACAGATGAAAAAATCAATCATAAAAATTATCCGTCGGGCTTTTATGAGCCTCATTTTATTCTTCTTTGTCACCTCCGGTGTAAATGCTCAGGCAACCGGTGAACAAGGGTTTAATTGTTTTTCAATACTTATCGGGAAAGGTGCTACCTCAGACGGGTCTGTAATGTTTGCGCATAACGAGGATGACTGGGGCGACAGGGTTGTGAACTGGTACAGAGTTCCTTATGACTATCCCGGTGATGACGCAGACTCAATAACATTAAAACGGGGAGGTAAAATAGCTCAGGCAAAGGAAACATTCGGCTATCTTTGGTTTGAAATACCGGAACTTGAATTTTCGGACAGCTATTTTAACGAATACGGTATAATGATAGCTTCCGATGCTTGTGTGTCGCGAGAAGACAAACCGGAGCAAAAAGACGGCGGCATAGGCTATTGGCTTCGCAGAGCAATGGCGGAAAGGGCACGTACGGCAAAAGAAGCCGTAAAAATAGGCGGACAACTGATATCGGAAACGGGATATGCATCATCAGGCAGAACCTATTGTATCGCAGGACCCAAAGAAGCCTGGATGTTGTCAGTTGTAAAAGGAAAACATTGGGTGGCAGAGCGTATCCCCGACGGAGAAGTGGCAATAATTCCCAATTATTATACAATCACTACCGTTGACTTGTCCGACACCGTTAACTTTCTCGGCTCGCCGGATATTATTGATTATGCCGCCGAAAGAGGCTGGTATGACCCGGAGAGGGACGGTGAATTTAATTTCAGGAAAGCTTACAGCGATCAGGGAAATCTGCAATCGCTCGGCAACAAAGCCCGCCATTGGATAACAATAAATGCCCTATCGGAAAAACAATATAACATTGACGACGATCTTCCGTTTTCATTTGTCCCGAAAAAGAGGCTGACACCTAAAGATATATTTGCCGTCCTGAGAAACCATTACGAAGGAACAGAGCTTGATGTGACCGACGGATATACAAAAGGAAATCCTCATCATCAAAAGGCAATGTCGGTTTGTTCCGAGACCAATCAGTACGGTTTTGTAGCACAACTGAGAAGCAATATGCCGGTGGAAACAGGAGCCCTGTTGTGGTTTGCTCCCCGCAGACCCTGTACCGAACCTTTTATTCCCGTTTACTCTTGTCTGTTATCCGTTCCCAAAACTTTTGCTTTAACGGATTACAAAACAGCTTTGAAACACCATTTTGATAAAATTGATGATTTTGAAAGCTATTCAAAAGGGCAGGATTATCTTGTTTTCGGGCAAAAAGCAGACCGGGTGGATACAAACTACGGAAAATTTATCGGAGAGGTAAAAGCCTCTGTTGAAGATATGGAAAACGAACTTTTGTCAAGACAATCCGATTTTGAAAAAAGGATGATCGAAACATACAACCGTGAACCCGAACAGGCAAAGGAACTTATGACGGAATACACAATGAAACGAATCAACAGGGCTTTGAAAATGGCAAGATAGTTTTCTTAACCGACGCATAACGTAAAAAGAATTTTTTCGGACTTCCGGCTCACAGCCCCTCAAGTCTGCCGCGACACAAAAAATTTAATTTTGGTTGTTACGGATTCCGGAATCACGAATAAAATACTTTTGCCCCATCCTTAATGACACATTAACTAGCGAAATCAATACCGGCACTTCAACAAGAGGACCGATAACGGCAGCGAAAGCTTCTCCCGAATTTATACCGAAAACAGCCACTGCAACCGCTATTGCCAACTCAAAATTATTGCTTGCCGCAGTAAATGAAATAGTTGCAGTCTCGGAATAATTGGCACCAATCTTCTTTCCCATATAAAATGAGATAAAAAACATTACTACAAAATAGATGACAAGAGGGACGGCTATCAATAGTACGTCGAATGGCAGTTCGACAATAACCTCCCCTTTCAAAGAAAACATCACAACAATGGTAAACAACAGTGCTATCAAGGTTAAAGGACTTATTTTCGGGATAAAAACTCTCTCGTACCACTCCTTGCTTTTTAATTTTATCAATGAAAACCTCGTTATAATACCTGCCATAAAAGGGATTCCAAGATAAATCATTACACTTTTGGCAATCTCGCCCATTGTTATATCCACTTCAAATGACTTCATTCCGAACCATCCCGGAAGAATAGTAAGGAATATCCAGGCATAAACCGAAAAAAACAGCACTTGAAAGATACTGTTGAATGCAACAAGTCCGGCGGCATACTCGGTGTCGCCTTTGGCAAGTTCGTTCCAGACTATCACCATGGCAATGCAGCGGGCAAGACCGATGAGTATAAGCCCCGTCATATATTCCGGATAATTATGCAAAAAGAGTATTGCAAGTAAGAACATAAGCAACGGACCTATTATCCAATTTTGCATAAGCGACAACGACAGTATTTTCCAATCTTTAAAGACATCTCCCAACTCCTCATACTTCACTTTTGCCAGCGGCGGATACATCATAACGATAAGGCCTATTGCGATGGGAATATTGGTAGTGCCCGAACTCAAACTGTCCCAAAATCCAGCGATTGCCGGAAAAAGATAGCCGGAAAACACTCCTGTCAACATCGCCAGAAATATCCAGACTGTCAGATATCTATCGAGAAACGATAATTTTTTCGTCACTTTTTCATTTTTCATAATCAACGGATCTTACCGGGAGCTATTTGCTCTATCAGTTTCCGGAATTCAACTTTTATCTGATCCCTCACTTCCCTGTAAACGGGTAAAATTTCATCCGGTGTACCTTTAGCATCGGCAGGGTCTTCAAATCCGATATGCAGACGGTGTTTCACCTCACCCGTAAAAACCGGACAAACCTCTTTAGCACCGTCGCAAACGGTGATGACATAATCAAACTTTCGGTCAACAAACAAATCAACGGATTTAGGCTTGCGGTCACTTATGTCTATTCCCTCCTCCTTCATAACCTGAACGGCATAGGGGTTAACTTTTCCTTCCGGTTTTGTTCCGGCCGAAAATATTTGAAATTCGGGCACCCACTTTTTAAGGAATCCGGCAGTCATTTGGCTGCGGCATGTATTGCCCGTGCATAAAATCAAAATCTTCATATCCCTATTCGTAATTTTGCGAACAAAAGTAAATAAATTTTATATAAACCGGAGGATAATCATCAAATTATAAATTGTTAAATATTTGTTAAACTTATTTAAGAATTTGCTTAAATACTTATATGACATTACTTTTGCAAAAAAATAAAATTATGGGAAACAGTTGTATCAGAATATTGGCGGATGAAAAACAGATAAAAGCTTGCAAAAGAAGGATCAGCGAGATGGCGGAGCCAATAAACAATTTGAGCGGGGTTTTATCTTTGGCCGGAAACGAAGTGAGATTAAAGATACTGTTTCTGCTAAATGAGGAAAAGGAGCTATGTCCCTGCGACCTGAGCGATATTCTCGGAATGACCATTCCCGCAGTTTCGCAACACATACGGAAAATGAAAGACGGAAACATTATCAAGGCAAGAAAGGTCGGACAAACAATATTTTATAGTCTGAATCCGCAGTTTAACGATATTATGTTACCTCTTTTGAAATCAATATATGTAAAACAAAAAACTACCTGATATGAAAACACGAAATCTTTTGAACGGGGTGGCAGGAACAAGCATCTTAACTGCAATTGCGGCATCGCTTTGCTGTATCACACCTGTTCTCGCACTTATTGCCGGCGGCAGCGGATTGGCTGCAAGCTTTTCGTGGATTGAACCTGCACGACCTTACCTAATAGGGATATCCGTCATTGTATTAGGCTTCGCCTGGTATCAAAAGTTAAAACCCGTAAAGCAGGCCCCTATCGAATGTGATTGCGAAGGTGAAAAGCCCTCCTTTTGGCAATCGAAAAAGTTTCTCGCAATAGTTACTCTTTTTGCAGTGTTAATGATGGCTTTTCCGTCATACTCACATATCTTTTATCCTGAAAATAAAAATAAAACCGTAGTTGTTGACGATGATATGATACGGACACTTCATCTCGACATTAGCGGTATGACTTGTGAATCCTGTAATTTGCACCTTGAACATACGGCACAAAAATACGACGGTGTTTTGAAAGCTGATGCCGACTACAAAACAGGCTCTCTGGATCTGACAATCAATACAGATAAAACATCAATTGAAAAAATAATTAACGGAATTAATAAAACGGGCTACAAAGTAGTAGCCATAAAAACAGATAGTAATGGAAATTAAACTAAAGTCAATAATTACTTGTCCCAAGTGTGGCAAAAGCAAGGAAGAAACAATGCCTACGGACTCCTGTCAGTTTTTTTACGAATGTGAATATTGCGGTGAAGTTTTAAAACCTCTTGAAGGCGACTGCTGTGTCTATTGCTCATACGGCTCGGTCCCTTGTCCTCCGGTTCAAAGACAAAATGCCTGCTGTTAGTGTTAAATTGCAGGTAATAAATAAAATAAAGCAAAAGTTATTCCTATGTCGAATCTGTTTTAAGTGAATTTAATTAATAGGATATCGGTTATCTTCAAAGAGACTAAAAATTTTATCTTTTTCGGGGATATAACCTCTTCCCGCTTTTTTACCGTTTATGAAGATACTCGGCAATATCCAGGTTTTGTAACTGATAAAATCTTTTAAAGATGTTATTACGGTAATCTCGGCTTCAATATTGTTTTCCGACAGAAAATCCTCAAAATACCTGATGAAGCGTCTGCATTTCGGACACTTGCGGCTCGGACATAATATTTCTATCTTGTTTTTCAATGTTATTTTTCTTTGTTTATCTGTCAATAACCGTGCAACGAAAGATATTACCCATCAACCACCGTGATTATTTATCAATTCCTTACTATCCTCCACTCCGAACTCCGGTTGAATATTCAAATGATTGATGTTATGATTGTTCAAAAGATTTTTTATTTCTTTTAATATTTTTTCAAATCCGGAAATATTGATATCCCTTTCCAGATCAATATGTGCTTCGAAGATTATATCGTGCTCATCCAGTTGCCAAACGTGAATATGATGTATGTTTTTTATACCTTCAATATTTTGTATCTGAGAAGATATTTTTTTCAGATCAACCGATTTGGGAGTAAACTGCATCATTATCTTCAGGGTATCGGCAAATATTTCCCAACTGCTGTATATCAAATATGCGGCAATTGCAATGGAGAGAATTCCATCGAGCCAAAACAAATTCAGATACTTCATTGCAAAACCGCCTGCAAGAACGGCAACGGAAGTCAGCATATCGGTAAACAAATGAAGGTAAGCCGACTTTATGTTGATACTCTCCTTCGATCCTTTTTTTATCAGCATAACCGAAAGACCGTTCAACACAATACTCAAACCGGCAAGCCAAATCACGATATTTGCAGTCACGGGACGGGGATTTAACAGCCTGTCAACAGCCTCCGTGGCAAGGACAACAGCAATTATTATCAATGTTGAAGAGTTGATGAAAGCGGCAAATATTTCCGCTCTTTTAAACCCGAAGGTACGACTGACCGTTTGTTCTTTTTTTGTTAGTCTTTTAGCCACCCAACTGATAATCAGTGCAAGAACATCACTAAAATTATGCGCTGCATCCGA
>JALSSR010000280.1 GCA_026984135.1 Bacteroidales bacterium | reverse complement strand
TGCGTCGCTGCGTCGCTGCGTGAGGTAAAACAAAGAAACGTTGCGTCACTGCGTCACCGCATGAGGTAAAAACAAAGAAACGTTGCGTCGCTGCGTCGCCGCGTGAGACAAAACAAAGAAACGTTGCGTCGCCGCGCCGCCGCGTGAGACAAAACAAAGAAACGTTGCGTCGCCGCGCCGCCGCGTGAGACAAAACAAAGAAACGTTGCGTCGCCGCGTCGCCGCGTGAGACAAAACAAAGAAACGTTGCGTCGCCGCGCCGCCGCGTGAGGTAAAAACAAAGAAACGTTGCGTCGTTGCGTCGCCGCGTGAGACAGAACAAATTTTAAACAAAATAAAACAAAAAACAATGTCAAAAGAAAAATTATCAATCGGAGAGGTTTCAAAACCCAGATTTGAATTCAGAACATTCGGACGTGATTTCGATGAGTCTGCCTATTTAATGTCACGTTTATCGGTTCCCGTACCTAAAAAAGTTTGGGAAAGATATTCGGAAGAGATTTACATACTTTCAAAAACAAACGATGTTAACAACACCAAAATACGTGACGGTAAGATGGACATCAAAACATTTGTTCAGGAAGTTGACGGTCTCGAGCAATGGAACCCGCTTATGAAAGGCGAATTTCCCATCAAAGCCGAAGTATTGAAGAACGAAGTATTTCCGGCTTTTAAAGTGGAGATGCCCCGGCTTGACAAAGAAGAATATACTCTCGAAGAATTTCTTCAAATAATCAAAAACAACCCCGATTTACAAGCAGTCAACGTTGAAAAAGAGCGATACGGATATATGGTCAACGACACCATTTGCGAATATGCCGTAGTTTATATCAACGGTGCATCCCTTGTAACCGTCAATTCCGAATCAACCGAAATTGAAGATATCAAAAAGACAATTAAAGACCTTGAACTGGACGGTGTTGAGAATATCAACTACCTGCAGGCAATAAAAAGAGTTATAGGCTGGATTGACAAACCGCTTGCAAATTAATATAACGGTTCTAAACAGGTTTGCCTGCATGACCTTACGGGTAGGGACAGGCAAAGCAGATTAAACAAACTTAACAAATTAATAAAATGGCACAGGAAATAGAAAGAAAATTTTTAGTAAAAGGCGATTTTAAGCCTTTCGTGACAAAACAAACAAGAATAACACAGGGATATATTTCCTCGGTTCCCGAAAGAACGGTAAGAGTGAGGATTAAAGGTGACCAGGGATACCTCACCATCAAAGGAATAGGAAACGAATCCGGTGCAAGCCGGTTTGAGTGGGAAATGGAAATACCGGTTGAGGAGGCTAAAGAACTTCTGAGACTTTGCGAACCGGGAGTCATTGACAAAACCCGCTACATCGTTCCGGCAAATGACGGACTCTTTTTTGAAGTTGATGAGTTCTATGGTGATAATGAAGGGCTTACCGTAGCGGAGATAGAACTTCCCAATGAAGATTTTAAATTCGACAAACCCGGTTGGCTTGGTGAGGAAGTCACCGGAGATGTAAAGTATTTCAATTCTATGTTGATGAAAAATCCATATAAGAATTGGTAACCCGAACATAAAGAGGACGGGTTTGCCGCCATATTCAGGCCGGCTTATACCGAAAGAAAACAGGTTTGCAAAGAGCAAACTTATTTTCTTTCGAGTATTAACTGGTTCTAAGCAGTTTTGCGTTGCAAACATGATAATAACCAGTATATTCGTCTTCTTTACAACTAATTTCTTGATTAATTATTAAAATTTGCGTTTACAAAACTAACATTTATGTCAGGAGAAGAAATAGCTGCGGCGAAAGCATTCGACCCGTTAGATATGGGAAACTACAAGATAGAAAAACTCCCGAAACGGTCCAAGTCAAAGGTTGAGGCGTTCCTTGCAATGATTGGGGGACCTCTTGCGGTTTTAACTTTTATATTTCTCTATTTTGTCATAAAACCCGAATTTTTGACCCACATTGATCCGGCAAAACTGAGCGATTATGCCCGCCGGATTTTTGATACCAGGGGAGCTGAGGCATTTTCGCAGGCAAACATAGCTATGATGGCCATCTTTGCAGTGGGTATCGTCCTCTGGATGACCGAAGCCATACCGAACTATCTCACTTCGCTAATCATAATTATCAGTCTGGTTTTAACCGGAGTGTTAAGCGAAAAGGAAGCATATGCGCAGTTGGGACATAAAGTTATGTGGCTCAATATAATGTCGTTCGTATTGGCAAGTATGCTTGTAAAAACAGGTCTTGCCAAACGCTTTGCCCTTTGGTTTATCGTACATTTCGGAAAACATTCGTCGTCGCTCTTTTTAAGTTTTCTGTTCATCAATGTGGTTTTGTCGGCTTTTATATCGGCAACCACTGCCAAGGCAGCCATCCTGCTACCGATTTTTATGGTCATTGCAGCCATTTACGGTGCAAGGGGAGGAGAGAACAAAAACAACTTCGGGCGGAATATCGTACTGCAAAACCTGTTCTATATCAACATCGGAGCAAGCGGCTTTCTGACCGGTTCGGGTGCAAACCTTCTCGCAGCTTCACTAATAGCAGGTGTTACCGGTTCCGATATCTTTTTCTCCGACTGGATGAAAGCAAATTTTCCGGTTGCCATCGGGCTTATGCTCATAGGATATATTGTGGCAACAAAAATATTCTTCCCCTTAAAAAAAGAAGAAAGGGTGCCGCAGATTGAAGGAGGCATGGAGAGACTTAAAAAAGAGCTTGGCAAACTTGGTAAGATCAGTTTTGAAGAGGTTAAAGCGGCTGTATTGTTCATATCAATCCTTGCGCTTTGGGCAACGGATAAATATCACGGGATAAGCCCCACTGCTGTTGCTTTTCTCGGAGCCATAATAGCGTTAATGCCACGTATAGGAATAGTAAAATGGAACGATGTGGATATTCCGTGGCACCTGATGCTTTTCTCGGCGGGAGCTTATACCCTCGGTGCAGGTTTCAAAGCCACCGACCTGCCGTCGCTTTCGGTAAATGCCGTTTTCGATGCTCTTGGACTTGGTGCCAATACTCCTTTTTGGGTTCTTTATCTCCTGCTGACTTTTGCTATGGTTTTCAGTGCTTTGGTTTTCCAGTCGAAAACCATGCGTACGATGATATTTGTTCCCATAGCCCTTGGTGTGGCGGCACGATTCGGTTTCAGCCCCATAAGTCTCGCTCTGCCGGTGGCATTTTTAATTGAGCACGTCTATGCACTGCCTTTCAACAGTAAACCTGCAGCCCTGCTTTATGAAACCGACCAGTACAGTATGACCGACACTTTCAAATACGGCCTGACAATGCTTGTCATCGGTTGGTTTATGAGTATCCTGATGGGAGAAACCTGGTACCGCTGGCTTGATATTACTCCCAATGGGGTGTTCGGGGTGTTTTAAGAAAAGGTTGCCGGGACTCTTTTCCCGCGGTTCATCCGTTTACCACTTCTCCTCATCATACCAAACAAGGTATGTTGACAGTTCAACGGTATCAATTGTCTCTTTTTTTTCTCTGATGGTTGCGGGATATGATATTCCTTCGGGACAAAAGACAAGGTAGATTCCACGATTCAATCCCAGACTTTTGCAATAGTAAGCAAGTTGATTCTTCCCATCAAGAAACTGCTTTTCATAATAATATATTTTGGTTTCAAGCAAATATTCCTTTGCCAAAACATTTATTATCAAATCGCTTTTCCCCAAACCGGTATCGGCTTCACGATAACTTTTACCGCCTATAACCTGCAGAAACGCCTGTATGTATGTTTCAAAACTGTATATTAGGGCACTTTCTTTCAGTGACTTTTAATTTCATTAACTCCTTTCGGTCAATTTCACTTTTGCGTATTGTATATCGAAAGTGAAAATATAATAAACTACTTCCTCCAAAAAGCAGGAGAGAAAATAATGAGTACCGTGAAGAGTTCAAGGCGTCCCAATAGCATTAATAATGACAGGAACCATTTCCCGATTGCCGGTATTTCGGAATAGTTTTCCACAGGTCCCACGTCACCGATTCCCGGCCCTATATTTCCCAGTGTGGCAATGGTAGAGCCCACTGCCGATGAAAAATCAAGTCCCACCCAGGTCATTATGAATGTTCCGAAAAAGAAGGTCAGCATATAAAACATAAAAAAGGCAAGCACAAGGTGTATTATTTCTTCCGACACCTTTTTACCGTTGAACCTAACGGGAATAACAGCCTGCGGGTGTATCATCCTTTTGAATTCCAAGGCACTGCTCTTTAAGAGAAGAATATGTCTTGCAACCTTTATTCCACCGCCCGTTGAACCTGCACTTCCCCCGATAAACATCAAAACGAAGATAAAAATCCAGATGTGTGCCGGCCACAAGAGATAATCGGCTGAGACAAATCCTGTTGTAGTTACTATTGAAACAACCTGAAATAACGAATCGCGAAAGACTTTTTCCACATTTGCATTACCTTCAAAAATCAACAGGAGCGTAATAATTACGGCAAAACCGAAAGTAAAAAGAATATATGTTCTGTATTCCTCATTTTTCCACACCTTTTTCAGCTTACCGTGAATTGCAAAGTAATGAAGAGTGAAATTGGTTCCGGCCAGGATCATGAAAACAATTATAACATACTGAATATATGGTGAATAGTTGGCAACAGATGCATTTTGAGTTGAAAAACCGCCTGTGGCAAGGGTGGCGAAGGAGTGAGCCAGAGCATCGAAGAAACTCATATCTCCGAGCATCAGAAAACCTGTTTCCACAAAGGTCAGTGCAACATATATTATCCAAAGTCTTTTAGCTGTTGCTGTGATTCTCGGATGTAGTTTATCGGGAGTGATTCCCGGCATCTCCGCAACAAAAAGCTGCATTCCGCCTATGCCAAGTAAGGGGAGAACGGCAACCGACAAGACGATAATCCCCATACCACCGATCCAGTGCGTCATTGCACGCCAAAAGAGTATTCCTTTGGGTAATGACTCTATGTCAGTCAAAATGGAAGCTCCCGTGGTTGTAAATCCGGAAATGGTTTCGAAAAAGGCATCCGTAACACTTGGTATTGCTCCGCTTAGCAAATAGGGAATCATCCCGAAAACGGAAATTACAATCCACGCTAAGGAGACAATCAGATAAGCCTCTCTCTTTCCTATTTTCTTTTCCGCATTTTTTGTCAGGTACCAGGTTAATATTCCGGTAATAAAAGTAAAAATACCGCTGTTCATCAGACTAAAACATTTATTACCACAGTAGTATAATGAAAACGGAATTCCGGAAAACATAAACAATCCCTCAATTATCAAAAGGAATCCGAGGATGTGCAGTATTATTTTCCAGTTTATTTTAGGTAAAAAACTCATATTCAAATTGTTTAAAACCAGGTTTTTGATCTGAACAATTTTTCAACTTTCGAAATAGCGTACGGAAAAGCAAACACAACAACTTTGTCATTCTCCTGAATTTGAAAATCACCGGACGCTATAAATGCCTGACTGTTGCGCATAATACCACCAATAAAACTGCCTTCGGGAATATGCAACTCTTTAATGGGCTTTTTTGTAACGGGCGATTTGGGTTGTGCAATTAGTTCTATAACCTCGGCATCAATATTACTCAGGCATTTAAGCATACTTACTTCGGCGCTGTGAGTAAAACGTGAAATATAACTTGCCGTGATAAGTTTTTTATTGATTATGGTATCAATTCCCACACTTTGTGCAATATCAATATAGTCAATGATCTCAACGAGGGCTATTGTCTTTTTTGCTCCGAGTTTTCGTGCGTGAAGGCAGGTCATTATATTGGTTTCCGTATTATCGGTAACGGCAATAAAAGCATCCATATTTTGAATATCTTCTGCTTCAAGCAGCTCAATATCTCTTGCATCTCCGTTTATGATCAGGGTTCTGTCAAGGTCATCAGCCAACAGGTCACAGCGGTCTTTCCCCTTTTCTATCAGTTTGATATTAAGGCTTTTTTCAAGCTTTTTGGCAGTCCTTCTTCCTATCCTTCCACCCCCGACGATCATAATATCGTTCATTTCAATTTCTTGCTTTGCGCCAAGTTCGAGCAATTGTGGTATTCCTTCAGGTTTTGTAATCACATAAGCCAGGTCATTTGGTTTGAAAATATCACTACCGGATGGTATGAATGCTTTTAAATCGCGATATATAGCAATAGCTCTGAATTGAAGATCGGGTTTGTCGTGTGCTATTTCGGCAAGTGATTTATTGACAACATAAGCATTCTCTTCCAGTTTCAGCATATAAAGAGAGAGGAGCCCGTTTGAAAACTTGAAAGTTTCGGTGGCTGCCGATTGTTTCAGCAAATCAATAATATCATCTGCTGCAATAATCTCGGGACTGACAAGTTCATCAATTCCCAGATCGTGAAACAGTTGTGTTTTTTCTTTTAGGAGATATGCCGGATTGCTTACGCGTGCAATTGTCCTTTTTGCTCCCAGCTTTTTACCGACAGCAGCCGTTAGAAGATTTGTTTCCTGATTATGCACAACCGAAATCAACAAATCGGCTTTATTAACATGTGCATCCTGAAGCACTTTGGGGTTTGACGAATCGCCTGTAATAGTTAAAATATCGGTACTTGACTCCAGCATTTTCAGAAGATCTTCATGTGGATCAACAATGGTAATATCGTGATTTTCATCCTGAAGCATCTTGGCAAGATGAAAACCAACTTCACCGTCACCGGCAATGATAATATTCATAATTCAGATGTTTTTACAAATGCGAAAATAAGAGTTATATTTTTAAAAAGTGATGTTTTTTCCAAAAACTTTGGTTTTTTATATTTAACAGATCAACTTTAAACACCTTCAGTATATCCAATAATCATTTCAATGAAAACTATATTTTCTGGCATTCTTCTGAAAATAATTGGGAGTAACACCTGCAACCGACTTAAAAACCCTGAAAAAAGTTGCTTTCGAATTAAACCCTGCTTTGTTGCCTATGGCTTCGATTGTAATAAAATCCGATTCCTTGCTATACAATATTCTTTTTGCCTCTGCAATTCTGTATTCATTTATAAATTCTATAAAAGTTTTACCGCTTACCGTATTTATGGCTTTGGATAAATATGTCCTGTTTGAGTTTAACTTTTTGGCCAGAGTGCCAATACTTATATCAGGATTAGTATATAATTTTTCGGTTTCCAGTAAAGATTTGACCTGCAGAAATAACTCTTCAATATTCTTAGCTTCTTCATTTTGCGTTTCTCTGCTACTGTTAACCGGATGGCTATCTGTGGCAAGAGAGATGCCGGAGAGATTTTCATTCAGGATTATTTTTTGTAATTCTGTGTTTTTCTCTTCGGCCTTTATAAGTTTAATATTTTCTTCTACTATTTTTTTATGCGATTTTTTTATCCTGAAGTATTGGATTGCAGTAGAAACTAAAATTATCATTACAAGGAAAATGACTACACCGGCTATTATCAGGCGGTTTTTTGATGCCCTTAGCTTTGATTGGTTCAATTTGTTTTTGGCCGTCAAAAGTTCAATTTCAGATTCAAATTGATCCAGTTCGTAAAGTATTTTCATTTTGGCTATTTGTTCGGCCTTATCTGCATTGAAGCCCTTGTTCTGGATTTCCGAATACTTGTCGAAAACCGTCAAAAGGTTTTTTGTTTTCCCCATTTTTATCAAAATGGATATATATGTCTTGTAAAAGGTTTCCTGGTCTTTGTACCCTCCATAACTTTCGGCAATTTCAAGTGCTTTTTTAATATTGGTAAGTGCTTTTTCATAGTTTCCCCGGTTTAAGGCAATCATTGAAAGGCTCGAATAAATATTAGCAATAATCTGTTTGTCTTTTCCTTTTTCAATGTTCAAACCCTTGTAATAAAAATGCTCGGCCCGGGTGTAATCCTTGGATTTTTCGTAATAAGACCCGATATTATAATATATTCTTTGGAGCAAAACCGTATCATTTAATCTTTCCCCAAACTCCACGGCCTTGTTAAAGTATTTAATTGCAGTTACTTCATCATCCAACTTCGAATAGCATATTCCGAGGTTTATATAATTCTTTTCCAATAAAAAAGAATCCTTAACCGATTCGCAATAGTGTAAATTTTCGAGAGAATACCTAAGTGCAATTGAATCATTGTTTACCAAAGAATTTACAAAACTCAATGCTCGTAAAGTATGAATTATGTATGTGGTATCTTTAATTAGTTTAAAATGATTCAGGGCCGTTAAATAATAATCGGTTGCAATATCATAAGAATTGAGTCTTAGATACATTAAACCCAGAAAAAGACTGTTTTCAGCAATTTGAAAATCCTCTTTCTCTTCAATCGCATTTTCTAATTTTGTTTTTAATCCGGTCATATAATCGGCTATACTATCATCTTTTATATTCACATTGTAAACCTTACTATACTGTTCATACTTATCCACATCGTGCTGTGCCGTACCCTGAATAACATTGAGTATCAATAGTAAAAAGATAATAAATGCTTTTTGTCCGGAAAGGTTATTATATTTTAGTGATACACTGCTTTTCATTTTTTCAGTATAAATACATCGCAAAAAAGAGCCCGAAAAGTATCAATGTACCAATTGATACTTTTCCCGAAATAAAATAAGTACCGATTGATAAAATGAGACTCATTTAATTTTCGGCATACTGTTTTAAACAATACTTTTGTTAAAAATTTTTACAAATTTAATATAAATAATTATGAAAAATTTAATTTTATCTTCTATTGTATTTGTGTTTATAGCTTTTACGCTGAAAGCACAAGAAAACATCAAAAGTACAAAAATTTTCTATCTTTCGGAGAGTTTTGAAACGGAAATTCCTGAAACATGGACTGTTGAAACAACAGGGGATATCTCCTGGGAACATCGGTTTGACTACGTGCTTACAAATAGTACAGGTTATCCGGGGAGTCATGTTGCAGGTACATTAACTTCTCCGGTTGTGAATGTGTCGTCTGCATCTTCTTTAAGCTTGGATTTTAATCATTACTTTAATACTATGAGCATGGGTGAAACCGGCACAATTGAGGTTTTTGACGGTGCTGTTTGGGATACGGTTTGGACCACTCTAGATAATAATTACCCCACTTTTTACGGAGAACAAGTAATAGATGTATCGGACTACATTAATGATGCTTTCCAGGTAAGATTTACATATGATGATAATAATAATTGGGTAATGTACTGGAAGTTGTTTGATGTAACTATATTCGAACAAGAATTGGAAGATTTGGCCGTAACATCTATTAGTCCTTCGACGGCACTTCCCGGCGATACGGTAATTCCTCAGGTACTCGTTCGTAATTATGGTATAATGGCAATAAATTACACATATGATCTTCATGTAACAATTGCAGGGACCGATTATGATGTGGATTTGGATGATGCCTATATTGGTCAGTTGGGTAACGGTTCCATTCTTGTTGATTGCCCCGAATGGATAGTGCCAACGGAAGTAGGTGACTATGACATTACGGCTACCATTAATTACAGTTATGACAACGACCTCAGTAACAATACAAAAGTGCTAACCTGCACGGTTATGAATTATTATGATGCAAGCGTTGGCAATGATAATGGTAAGTTCTATAGCGTAAACCTTGATAATGGGGATTTGACCGAATACGGAGGCTTTGAATCAATTCCTTATTCCATGGCAGATGAATTTGCCGAAGGTAAACTTTACAGGATGACGGAATGGATGGATTTTCATGAAGTTGCTCTTAACGGTGAATTGACAATAATAGATGAAGCCAATTTGTATAATCAATGGACAGCCCTGGGTTATGCTCCTTTTAATTATGCAATGGCTTACGATTGGAGCACTAAAAGAATGTATATTGCCGGCGATGACGGTTCAGGCTGGCCCGTAGGAAACCCACATTTGGCATATTTCGATCTGGAGACATACGACCTTGTTTATGTCGGACAGATAAATACCGGCGGGATGATCGTGGGTATGGATTTTGCCGATGACGGATTCCTTTACGGTGTGGGTGTTGATGGTAATTTTTATAAAATAAATGTAGAGCCTTTTGAAGTTGAAGTAGTAGGCACTTCCTTTCCGGATGGACTGAATAAAGATTTTAATGATCTATCTTATGACCGTACCACTCATACAATGTATGGTATGATTAGATATAACTGGGTAAGTCAGTTTGGAAGTTTTGATTTGGAGACCGGTGAATTCACAATAATACAAACTGATTATGATCCAAATAGTAATTATGCTTGTTTTGCAATAACAAAGGATCCGACTTATACACTGACCTTTACGGTTAACGACGGAACCAGCCCGATTGAAGGAGCGGAGATTGATATTAACGGGGAAACTCTCACAACCAACGGCTCGGGAACAGCTTCGGTTTTCTTAGCTAATGGAGACTTTGATTATACCGTAACATATACCGGTTATGATGACTATACAGGAACCGTAACCATAGACAATGCAAATGAAGATGTTACCGTACAAATGACCGCAACTCTTTATACTTTAACCTTTACGGTTAACGACGGAACCAACCCGATTGAAGGAGCGGAGATTGATATTAATGGAGAAACACTCACAACCAACGGCTCGGGAACAGCTTCAATTGATTTGGAAAACGGGGATTATGATTATATAGTAACAGATTCCGGCTATTATGATTATACGGGAACAGTAACCATAGATAACGCAAATGAAGATGTTACCGTAACTATGGATGAAATAACAGGCATAGATTTGTTATCAAACAGTTTCAGCATTGCCCCGAATCCTTCCAATGGAAAGTATAAAATATCTTCAAAAGCAAATTTCACTTTTGAAGTGTATAACACAAACGGGATTAAAATTTATTCTGATAACGAGGAAAAAACGGAAGCAATAATTGATATTGCAAAAGAATCAAAGGGAATTTATTTCTTGAAGATTAAAACTAAATCGGATTCTCGAATATTTAAGTTAATTAAAAATTAGATTGAAGTGTTTGAGCTCCGGCCTTTGTGCCGGAGCTTTTTTATATGAATACACCATTAAGCAATCATTCCCACACCAACCGTATTATTGGTACCTTCGTCAATTACTATCAAACTTCCCGTATTACGGTTACGTCTGTAGCTGTCGAAAAACAAGGGTTTTGTGGTTCTGATGGAAACTTTGGCTATTTCGTTCATTTTGAGTTCCTGACCGTCGTCAATGCGGTTCAAAGTATTAACGTCAACTTTGTATTTTATCTCTTTGATCATACATCTGACATCTTTAGTTGTATGTTTAAGGTAAAATTTTGTGCCGGGTTTCATAGGTTTATCACCCATCCAGCACATCATCACATCAATATCCTGACTTATCTGAGGAACATTATTTTCTTTAACAATCATATCTCCACGGCTTATGTCAAGGTCGTCTGAAAGCCTGAGTGTAACCGACATAGGAGGATATGCTTCCTCCAGTTCATCTTTGTACAGGTCAATTGCTTCAATGGTTGTCTTGAACCCTGAGGGAAGGATCATCACTTTATCGCCTTTGCGGAAGACTCCTCCTGCAATACGTCCGGCATAACCGCGATAATCGTGATACTCATCCGATTGCGGCCTTATAACATACTGTACCGGAAAACGCGGATCAATATGGTTGTGGTCGCTTCCCACGTGAATATTTTCAAGGATATATCTCAGAGTACCACCCTGATACCAGGGCATATTTTTTGACGGTTCAACTACATTGTCACCTTTTAGCGCACTAATCGGAACATAACGGATATCTTTTATGGCAAGTTTGGCCGCAAATGCACTGAATTCTTCCTGAATACTTTCATAAACATCTTCACTGTAGTCCACAAGGTCCATTTTGTTAACACAGACAATGATATGCGGAATTTGAAGCAGTGAAGAGATATATGAGTGCCTGTAAGTCTGTTCCGTAACACCGTTTCGTGCATCAATAAGAATTATTGCTGCGTTTGCCGTTGATGCTCCGGTTACCATATTTCTTGTGTACTGAACATGTCCGGGAGTATCGGCAATAATAAACTTCCTTTTTGGTGTTGCAAAATAGCGGTATGCCACATCAATGGTAATTCCCTGTTCTCTCTCCGCACGCAATCCGTCGGTCAGTAATGCAAGGTCCAGATTCTCATTTCCTCTACGAATGCTGGCTCTTTGGACAGCCTCAAGCTGATCTTCAAAAATAGATTTACTGTCGTATAATAGTCTTCCTATCAGTGTACTTTTCCCGTCATCAACACTACCTGCCGTAGAAAATCTAAGCAGTTCCATATCAAGATAGGCTTTTGTCGAAAATTTTTCGTTTGTATCGTTCATTGTAAGATAATGTATTTTTTCCGTTAAATAATTTTAATAATTTACCTGCAACCGTTTAGAAATATCCCTCTTTCTTTCTGTCTTCCATAGCGGAGTCGCTTCTTTTGTCGTCGGCACGTCCGCCTCTTTCCGTAACACGTGTTGCCGCAATTTCCTGAATAATATCTTCAAGTGTATTTGCAGTAGAAAGAGTAACACCCGTATTTGTTATATCACCGATAGTTCTGCATCTGACTTTTTTCCTTACAACTTTTTCCGAGTCTCTTTTTTTCATAAAAGGAGCATCAGCCAGCCAGACACCGTCGCGAAGGAATACATCTCTTTCGTGTGTAAAATATAAACTCGGGATTTTAATATCATCAAGATAGATATATTGCCAAACATCCATTTCGGTCCAGTTACTCAACGGGAAAACCCTGAAATGCTCTCCCAATCTTTTTCGTCCGTTGAACAGGTTCCAAAGTTCGGGTCTTTGATTTTTGGGGTCCCACTGTCCGAACTCATCTCTGTGAGAAAAGAAACGTTCTTTGGCTCTGGCCTTTTCTTCATCTCTTCTTCCTCCGCCAAGTGCAGCGTCCAACTTGTATTCTTCAATGGTATCGAGCAGGGTTTGTGTTTGCAACAGGTTACGACTTGCTTCATAGCCTGTTTCCTCAGTAACTTTACCACTGTCAATAGTCTCCTGAACAGAACCAACAATAAGTCTTGCACCTGTTTCTTTAACAAGGTCGTCGCGGAATTTTATTGTCTCTTCAAAGTTATGTCCGGTATCAATATGTACCAGCGGGAAAGGAATTTTTGCAGGCCAAAATGCCTTTACGGCAAGATGCACCATAACTATAGAATCTTTTCCTCCGGAAAAAAGCAAACCGGGATTTTCAAACTGGGCTGCTACTTCGCGCATAATATAAATAGATTCCGATTCCAGTTCTCTCAGGTGATTCAAATTATATTTTTTCATTTAATATATTGTTCTGTTAAAAATTAGTTTATCTATAACGTAATTCTCGGCATTATATAATCAAGTGCTTGTTTAACGGATTCCTCAATTGTTTGTTCATCTGTTTTTATTTCAATGTCGGCATTTTTAGGAATTTCGAATGGCGAATCAATACCTGTAAAGTTTTTCAATTCTCCTCTCCTTGCTTTTGCGTAGAGTCCTTTTGTATCTCTTTGTTCGCAAACTTCAATAGGTGTGTTGATAAAAATCTCAATAAAATTCTCTTTGCCTATAATTTCAATTGCCATATTTCTGATCTCCTCTGTAGGGCTTATGAAGCTATTGAGTGTAATAATACCACAATTCAAAAATAATTTATTGACTTCGGATATTCTCCTGATGTTTTCATATCTGTCTTCTTCGGTAAACTTAAGGTTATTGTTAATCCCCGACCTTATATTGTCACCATCCAACACCTGTGCAACAAAGCCTCTGTTGTACAACTCCTGGTCAAGATGCCTGGCAATGGTTGTTTTACCCGACCCTGAAAGGCCTGTAAGCCAAATAACCTGAGCCTTTTGCTTCATCAGTTTTTCTTTTTCTTCCCTTTGAACAATCTTGTTAAATACAGGAAAAATATTATTTTCATTGTCTTTCATCATATAATTATTTATAAAATAACTAAATATTGGCTATTTTTGGAGCGCAAAATTAGAAAAAATTTGAACTTATTTAACTTTACTTAGTATAAACTCCAAAATTAGGTACTTTTACCGCAAAAAAATTTTTAGGTTACAAAATATCAAATTGTTACAGTTTTGGATATTATAATTGTTTCTATAGTACTTGCATTCATCATTATATCGCTCTATACGGAGTTGATGGGCCCGGCATTTACATTTCTTATAGGAATAGTTATTCTCGGCATTTTCGGGATTTTGACGCCTAAAGAAATTTTAGGGGGTCTTGCCAATGAGCAGATAATTGTTATAATTTTACTTCTTCTGCTTGGAGATATAATCAGAAAATCAAATCTAATTGACAGGCTTTTTGATAAAGCTTTTAGAAGGGCAACAACATACAGAGGGTTTATGACCAGAATGATTGCCATTGTTGCAGGATTTTCGGCTTTTCTGAACAATACGCCATTAGTGGCAATAATGATTCCTTATGTTCATAACTGGAGTAAAAGAAATAATTTTGCTCCCAGCAAGCTTCTGATACCTCTTTCATATGCAGCCATACTCGGTGGATGTGCAACGCTGATAGGAACATCTACAAACCTTATTGTAAACGGTATGGTGACAGACCAATTGATTGTCCCCGGACTGAAACCTCTCGGAATGTTTGATTTCACAATTGTCGGGTTACCAATGATTATAATCGGTTCAATTTATCTTATTCTGTTTAGTAATAAGCTGCTGCCGTCGAAAAGGGATGTAATATCGGATTTTTCATCACAAACAAGAGAATATCTGGTAGAGGCAACTGTTAAAACAAATTCCAAGTTTGTAGGAAAAACCATTGAAGATGCGGGGCTCAGAAATCTGAAAGGCTTGTTCCTTGCCGAAATATTAAGAAAGGAGAAACGAATTTCGGCAGTGTCGCCTTATGAGATTGTTCGTGAAGAGGATGTCCTTGTTTTTGCAGGTGATACAAAAACAATTGCCGAGATGGTAAATGCTGATGTCGGGCTTGAACTGACACAGATAGGTATGTTTTCCAGAAAAACACATACTGAAATTCTGGAAATAGTTGTCTCTCATAATTCCACCCTGATTGATAAAACGGTTAGAGAATCGGGGTTTAGAGGGAAATATGATGCGGCTATTCTTGCAATACATCGTAACGGTGAAAGAATCTCGGGAAAGATAGGCCAGGTGAAACTCAAAGCCGGAGATGTTCTTCTTTTACTTGCAGGTGACGACTTCGCCAAACGCTCCGCCGATACTCACGATTTCTATCTAATATCAAAGGTTCGTGAGTTTCGTAAACTTGAATGGTACCAGACATTGGCACTGTTCGGCGGTACCGCACTGGCAATCACTTTGTCGGCAGCGGGTGTTATTTCATTATTTATGGCACTAATTATTTTATTGATTATTATTCAGTTACTGGGAATTACCTCTCCTAAAGACATTGCGAAAAGTATTGATTTTAATCTTGGTATCATCATTGCCCTTTCTCTTGCCTTCGGGACGGCAATGGTGAAAACAGGTATGGCGCACATGGTTGCAAACTTTATTATCTCGGTTTTCAAACCTTTTGGCCCGTATGGGTTATTGTTTGGCATTTTCCTGATAACGAACATTATGGCTTCATATATCACCACTCAGGTTGCCGCTGTACTTATTTTTCCAATTTCCGTCACTGCAGCCATTAACCTCGGGCTTCCTCCCATCCCGTTTATCCTGATAGTTTCCTTTGCAGCCGCTGCAAACTTTCTCACACCTATTGGCTATCAGACAAACCTTATGGTTTACGGCCCCGGAGGATATTCCTTCAGGGATTATTTTAAAATAGGATTACCGCTTTCAATACTTTATATGTTTGTAGCTGTTACTATCCTTTACTATGCTTATATTGTCTAATGAATGAATTTTTGAATTAATTATAAAAAAAGATATGAAAAACGAAAAACTAAAAGATTTACTTGAGGTAGCTATCCGTGCCGGTGTTGAAGCCGGATATGAGGTGTGTGAAGTTTACAATAAAGATTTTGATGTGGAGTTCAAAGATGACAAATCACCTTTGACACTTGCCGATAAAAATGCAAATAAAGTAATCGAATCTTATCTTGATGAAACCGGATTTCCGGTGCTTAGCGAGGAGGGAAGGGATATCCCGTACGAAGAGAGAAAAAAATGGGACTATTTCTGGATGGTTGATCCTCTGGACGGAACCAAGGAATTTGTTAAAAGAAACGGGGAATTTACCGTTAACATTGCTTTTATCCAAAACGGCACCCCTTTGCTTGGTGTTGTTGTAGCTCCGGTGCTGAAAGATCTTTATTTCGCTTCCGAACAAACAGGAGCGGTTAAGGTTGAAAATATTTCAATGGTTGAAGACTACAATGTTAACTTGGATGAACTTTTAAAATCAGGTAGCAAAATACCGGTTGATAATGGTGATGATATTTTCAGAGTTGTAGGCAGTAAATCGCATATGACCAAAGAAACGGAAGATTTTATTAAGGAGTTTGAAAAGGAACACAAGAATATTGAAATAATATCAAAAGGAAGCTCCCTTAAAATATGTATGGTTGCCGAGGGATATGCCGATATATATCCGCGTTTTGCCCCGACAATGGAATGGGATACGGCTGCAGGCCACGCAATTGTGAAATATGCGGGAGGGAAAGTCATTAACCGTGAAACCGGAACGTCGGTGGTTTATAACAAAGAAAATTTGTTGAATCCCTGGTTTCTTGTTACACGATAGTCGAAAAAATTTATCCTATCATCAAATTACATCCCCTAATATCGCTGCTGTCGAACCGCCCGAGGACCTCGAACGAACCGTCATTATATTTCTTTCCCAGGTCCTGAGTGGCAATGAAAGAACAGGAATGGATGTTGGCAAGGTCAATAATATTAATCCCGCCTGTTTTCCCATTTTCTAAGAGTGATAACGGGTCGTTGGTGTCACGTATCAGGATTTTCATCCATGGTAAAGTATGAAAGATGCCGTCGCCTTGTGAATATGCCTGTGACAATAATTCCGTCATTCCGTACTCGGAGTGGATTTTTCCAACTCCGAATCCGGCTTTCAACATCAGGTGCAACTCTTCCCTGACAATCTCTTTGCGTTTGCCTTTCATGCCGCCCGTTTCCATAACTATGGCATCTGTAAGGTTCAGATTGTATTTTTCGGCAAGGTCAAGCAATGCATAAGTAACTCCGAGAAGGAAAACCTTTTTGGAATTTATCCCGGAAAGTATTTTGGCAAGTCTGTCGTAGTCATGAAGAAAAAAACCGCTGTCAGGATTACCTGATGCTTTAATAAGTTTCTCCGCCATATAAACAAGCGACGAGCCTTCACGCTCAAGATAGGAGGGAAGCAATGCCAGGAAAGTAAACTCTTCGGGTGAACCGTAGAAATATTCAAATCCTTTAATGAAACTTTTTTCATATAGGGATAAGTCGGCAACGAAATGCCTGCTTTGTGTTGTGCCGGTTGTACCGCTGCTTAAAAATATCTTCTCTTCTTTCAATCCGGATGAAATTATCCTGTGCGTTTTAAAAAACTCAACCGGCAGAAACGGAATTTCGCGGTAATGTTTGATTAAGCGGGTATCTATTGAAACCGAATCAACAAACTCCCTGTAAATCGTAACAGTATCATATTGATAATGAAATATTTCAATGGCAAGTTCGTTGAACTCCCTCTCTGAAGAGATTTCGAATAAACCGTTTTCAATATCTTTTGTATCCATTTCAGTTTTATGAATTTGCAAAGATAGGGAAACAATATTTTTTATATACGTACAATATTTTTATTATTTTTGTATTTTATATCTAAAATGATATTGAAGTTATTCAGGGTTAATCTACAACGGTTTATTTTTTTTAACCAATAGCTTTGAATAACTTGATTCGTATAATGAAAAGGTTTTTGATAAATATCGCGATTGTTTTGATCATTGCAGGAGTTTTCTATGCCTGTAAGAAAAAAGATGTTTATCCCGTAATTCCCGAAATTAAATTTGAAAATTTTCTTACAATTACCAATGCCGGTCAGAGTTTTCCCGATAGAGGAGTACTGATTTTTTCGTTTACCGACGGTGACGGTGATATCGGTCTTTATCCGTCCGACACTCTTCCCCCGTATGATTTCAACCTTTTTATAACATATTTTGAGATTCAAAACGGTGATACCGTAGAGGTTTTTCTGACGCAGACCGACCCTGCAACAGGAGATGTTGACACATTGAATTTCAACGGACGGATACCTATTCTTACACCGTTCGGCTCCAACAAATCCATCAGCGGGGAAGTGGAGGATACTCTCTTTATTCATAATCCTGCATCTCCGTTTGATACGATAATGTTCAGAGCCTACATAGTTGACCGTGCTTTGCATAAGAGCAACATCATTACCACTCCATTGATTATCAGATAAGTTTTTTTGTTACGCTTCAATAAGTCATTAATTGAAGAAAACTCCCTATATTTGTGCCTCTAATTTTAATCATAATAATATGTCGGTTTTTAAAATATACGCCGGAGGAAAGTTCGTCACAACAGACAAAGATCTTAATGTCGAAAATCCATATAACGGAGAGGTAATAGCCAAAACCTATCTTGGTGATGAAGAACTTTTGGAAGAAGCGGTTCAAAAAGCGGAATCTGTTGCAGAACCGATGAAAGAATTTCCTTCTTATAAAAAGTATGAAGTGCTGACGGAAATTGCTTCGGCATTAAAAGAAAATCGTGATGATTTTGCAAAATTGTTATGCCTTGAGTCGGCGAAGCCGATGAAGTATGCACTCGGTGAGATAAACAGGGCGATACAAACCTTTACCATTGCAGCTGAAGAGAGCAAACGTCTTCCGAAAGAGTACCTTGACCTTGACTGGACACCTGCCGGTGAAAAAAAAGAGGGTATTGTCAGATATTTTCCTGTCGGACTTGTTGCAGGCATTTCTCCGTTCAATTTTCCGATGAATCTGGCAGTACACAAAATAGCTCCGGCAATTGCTGCAGGTTGCCCTATCCTATTGAAACCGTCAACTTCCACACCGCTATCAACATTAAAACTTGCACAAATAATTGACAAAACGGATCTGCCCAAAGGAGCCGTTTCAATTATTCCTATGGACAGAAAAACTGGAAATATGCTTGTCACCGACCCGAGGTTCAAACTATTGACCTTTACAGGCTCTCCTGCCGTGGGCTGGAAAATGAAACGCGACGCCGGTAAAAAGAAAGTGGTTCTTGAACTTGGTGGTAATGCCGGCGTCATAGTTACGGATAGTGCGGATATGGATTTGGCTGTCAAAAAATGTATAGTCGGCGGTTTTGCCTACTCGGGTCAGGTGTGTATTCACGCACAGCGGATTTACGTTCATTCTTCCGTTTTTGAAGAGTTTGCGGAAAAGTATATTCGGGAAACTCAAAAACTTAAGGTCGGCGATCCCGTTGATCCCGGTACCGACATATCAAGTATGATTGACGAAGCCAATGCAGTTCGTATTCAGAATTGGGTGGATGAAGCTGTTGAAGGAGGCGCAAAAATACTTACGGGTGGCAAAAGAAACGGCACATATTTTCCCCCGACCGTTCTTTCGGAAACCCATAAAGATATGAAAGTGTGTTCCCTGGAGGTTTTCGGGCCTGTGGTTACTCTTGAATCGTATGACGATTTTAAAGATGCCGTTAGATATGTAAATGATGGCAGGTTCGGACTTCAGGCAGGTGTTTTTACCAATGAAATTGAAAAAATGAATTTCGCATTTCGAAATCTTGAAGTCGGGGGCGTTATTATTAACGATGTCCCCACATTCAGGGTTGACCATATGCCCTATGGTGGAGTTAAAGATTCCGGATTGGGTCGCGAGGGTATTAAATATTCCATACTTGATATGATGGAACCGAGGATTCTCGTGAAAAATATTTAATTAAACCGTTAATTTATAATCATTCTAAATAAATTATAATTAACTGATAAAAAGCTAATTAGTTACTATTTGAAAATTGCCGTGAAAAAAAATTAACAGTTATTTATCTTTTGTATGATAAAATTTATCTATTTTTAGAGATTGATTCCAAGAGTGGGATTGCCAAATATTTACTTACGCTATATGAACAACAATACACTTGAAATAAATTTTTTTTTAACTTAAAACTTTAATGCTTATGAGAAACATTACTCAAAAAATTGTGATTCTGTGGATTATGCTTTTCGGCACTTCCATGGTTTTTGCTCAAAGTGAGCTTTCTCCCGGATTGGTTGAGAAAAACGCTATGCAAAAAAAAGAGGCTATTCAGCAAGCTGTTCTTCAAAATCAGGACAGGCCTGCAAGCCAGTCATTGACTCAACAAGAGGCTATATCAGGAGAAAAAGAGTTTGCCAACTTATACGACAAATCTCCCAATGCCAAGTACACATCACCTTCCTACACTGACGATCTGTTTGATCTTCAGTTCGACTGGCCTGTTGGTGTCGGAGGAGGAGAAGCCGGTATCGAAACAGACGGCAGTTACATTTACACTACCAAATGGAACGGTGCCGATTTCTACAAATACGAACTGGACGGCACATACATTGAATCCTTTACTTGCGGTACCGCTTCAAATGTCCGTGACCTTGCTTATGACGGTACTTATTTTTACGGAGGTGCCGGTTCACCCACTGTTTTTCAGATGGACTTCGGTTCACAAACCGTTATAAGCACTTTCACAGCTCCTACGGACGTCAGAGCAATTGCATATAACGAAACCGACAGCTATTTTTATGCAAATAACTGGAGTTCGGACATTGTGGTTTTCGATATGTCGGGAACTCAGGTAAGTAGTTTTGCTGTTGGGGCATCAGGAGCAAGTTATTACGGCTTTGCTTACGACGGTTATTCAAGTGGTGCTCCTTTCCTTTGGGGATATTCACAAACCGGTGCTACTCAAAATGATCTTATCCAGATGCAACTTCCGGACGGTACGGAAACAGGCCTCACATTTGATGTGGGAAGTGTTGCCGCTGTCGGAGCAGGTTTAGCAGGCGGACTTGCTATTGCAGACGGACTTGTTCCAGGTTATTATACAATTCTCGGAACTTCTCAGAATGTGGATATCTGGGGACTTGAACTTACACAATCAGGTCCTTTACCGGCTGCCGACGTAGGAATTATGGCTATTGTTGCTCCTTCAACGGGCGTAAACCTTTCCAATGCCGAAACGGTAACGGTTACTATTAAAAATTATGGTACCGACCCCCAGTCTAACTTTGATGTTTCTTATACCCTCGACGGTGGAATGGCAGTTACGGAGACCATTACCGAAACTATCAACGGAGGCGAAACCCTTGACCATACATTTGCCACTACCGAAGACCTTTCGGCCTACGGAAGTTATGAGTTTCAGGCTTGTACAGCATTAACAGGTGATGAAAATCCCAATAACGACTGTAAAGCAAAAACGGTAGAAAACCTCGAGCCGTCACTTTGTGCACCCACTTATTCATCCGGTTGCTCTGTTGGTGACGGATTTACCGATTTTGCAGTTGAAGAAATTCAAAATCTGAATAATGGTTGTGCTAACTTGAACGGAACAGGATGGAGCCAGTATTTCGGGCTCGGACCGGCTATTCTCATTCCGGGTAATGTTCATGTTTTTCAGATGGCAACCGGATACGGCAATCAATATGTAAATATATGGATTGATTTTAATGATGATCTTGATCTTACTGCCGATGAAATGATCTTGCAGGATTATGTTATGACAGAGGCCGGTGTACTGTATGATGTTGACATAACCATTCCGGCAAATGCCACACCCGGAGAGCACGTTATGCGGGCTATGACGGTTTGGGCCAGTGCTTTTACAGACCCTTGCGGATCATACAGCTATGGTGAAGCCGAAGATTACAAAGTCATTATCGGTGTTGCGGAATACGGTAACCTTACTGGTGTCGTTACCGAAAATACGGGTGGTGCTCCCATAGAAGGTGCCGTTGTTGCCGTTAAAAACGGTATGTACACGGCAACAACACTTAGCGACGGTACTTATACAATCAATGACATTCTGGTGGGCGATTGGGATATTACCTGTACAAAGGACGGTTATAACCCCATTTCAGGCGGTACCGTTTCAATAACGAACGGGAACACCACAACTATGGATTTTGCGATGACAGCCCCAACAATGGATATTACTCCAACCGAAATTACCGTAACACTTGAAGAGGGGCAAACTTCCACCGAACTTATTGATATTGCCAATAACGGTGACGGTACTCTTGACTGGAATGCAACCCTCGAAATACTAAACAGTGACAACAGCGATGATATGTTCGACCTTATCTGGGATATGCCTGTTGGTGTCGGTGGCGGCGAAGCCGGTATCGAAACCGACGGTAACTATATCTATACTACCAAATGGAACGGTACCGAATTTTATAAATACGATATGAGCGGAAATTACATTGAAACATTTAGTTGCGGCTCGGCATCCAATGTACGTGACCTCGCTTTCGACGGGACATACTTCTACGGTGCAGCTGCAAGTCCGGCAATGTTTCAAATGGATTTTACAACACAAACCGTTGTAAGTACAATTACTGCTCCAACGGATGTAAGGGCTATTGCATACAATGAAAACGATAATGTCTTTTATGCAAACAACTGGAGTTCGGACATCGTTGCTTTTGATATGTCCGGTACTCAGGTCGGCAGTTTCCCCATAGGTGCCTCTGGAGCAAGCTATTACGGTTTTGCTTATGACGGTTATTCTGCAGGTGCACCATATCTTTGGGGATATTCACAAACAGGCGCTACACAAAATGACCTCATCCAAATGCAATTACCCGATGGTACCGAAACGGGACTTACTTTTGATGTCGGCAGTGTTACTGCTGTAGGTACGGGTATTGCCGGAGGTTTGGCAATTGACGACCATATTGCTCCCGGATTTTGGGCTTTCCTCGGGACGGCACAAAATGTTAATCTTTGGGCTCTTGAACTTACTGCAGGCGGTGGCGGCAATAACTGGATTACCATTGATCCCACTTCCGGTACGGTTGATGTCGGTAACAGCGATCAAATGAATGTTAATCTTGATGCTACGGGTCTCACGCTCGGAATGATTTATAATGCCAATATCAACTTCACATCCGATCCCGATGTAGGTTCACAGACTGTGCCGGTTACTCTTATCGTCGGCTCAATGCAAGTAGGCCATATTCAGGGAAATGTCTTCCTTGACGGTGTTGCTCCTTACAATATAGGTGATGTTACGGAAGTTGTGATTGAAACGGGACCTTACACTACAAATCCCGATGCCAACGGTGATTATGACCTGACTGTTTATCCCGGCACTTATGATGTTACCGCAACACTATATGGGTATGACACTCAGACTGTTGCAGGCGTTGTTGTTGATGAAGGTGCAACGGTATCGGGAATAGATTTTACAATGCCCTGTCTCTATGGAATTATTACGGGAACAGTTACCAATGAAGAAACAGGTAATCCCATTGAAAATGTAAATATCGTAGTTGAGGGAACCGATTTTGGTGCCGTTACGGCAGCAGACGGTACTTATACAATAACTATCGAAGCAGGTACTTATACTGTAATTGCCGACCATCTTGAGTATGCAATGGTGACAATAACGGATGTTGTGGTTGATGCTCAGGCTACGACAACACTTGATATTGAAATGATGCAGGACCTTTATATAGTAATGCCACAAAGTGCTGATTACTGGACCGGAACAACAAACGGAACGGATAAAACAGAGGTTAGTTATGTTAAAGCCTGGGGAGGCACGGGCGGTAATGATCAGGGTTGGATGAAGTTTGATGTTACTTCAATACCCACAGGTGCCGTTATAACTTCAGTCACTTTCCATGGTTACGTAACTAATACCAATTTCCCGTACTGGAGTATCACTCCAATGGATATTGATCCTGTAACCGCTTCCGGAGCAGATATCTGGAATACCGCACAAGCAGGTTCGGGTCAGGATGTTGCATATTCTTATAATAACGAATCAAGCACCTTTGCTCCCGGCTGGCATGAATATCTGCTTAGTGAAACGGCAAATGAAGACTTGACCAATGCATTATCACAGGGTTGGTTTGCAGTAGGTATTTATGAGCGTGACGGTTCTGATACATATTATCTTGAATTTGATGGATGGGCGGAACCGAACGTTCCTTACCTCGAAGTTGAATTCTTCGTACCTGAATTCGGTGTTCTTAGCGGTACGGTAACCGAACTCGCAACCGGAAATCCCATTGAAGGCGCTACAGTAACAGCTGTTGGTCCCTGGCAGACATATACAATGGAAACTTTGGCTGACGGAACATATAGCTTCGATCCATGTCAAGTTGGAACTTACGATATGACCTGTACTGCCGACGGGTATAATCCTATGGCTGCAACAGTTGACGTAACTGTCGGAAATACAACAGTTCAGGATTTCGCAATGACTGCTCCCGACTTTAACGTTGACCCCATGTCGCTGGATGTCACTCTTGATCCCAATGCAATGACCGATGAAACACTGACTGTTAACAATCCGGGTAACGGTGATGTTAACTGGACAGCCTCCGTTGTCGTTCTTGATAATGCTCCTTCCGATGATATGTTCGACCTGTTGTTCGATTGGCCTGTCGGTGTTGGAGGTGGAGAAGCCGGTATTGAAACCGACGGACAATACATTTATACAACAAAATGGAACGGTGCAGACTTCTACAAATACGGAATGGACGGAACATATATTGAAACATTTACCTGTGGCTCGGCATCCAATGTCCGTGACCTTGCCTATGACGGTACTTATTTTTACGGTGCTGCTGCAAGTACTACACTCTTCCAGATGGACTTCAACACTCAAACGGTTGTAAGTACAATTACCGCTGCAACGGATGTCAGGGCTATAGCATATAACGAAAATGAAAATGTTTTTTATGCTAATAACTGGAGTTCCGATATCACGGTATTTGATATGACAGGTGCTTTTGTAAACAGTTTCCCTGTTGGTGCTTCCGGTGCAAGCTATTACGGTTTTGCCTATGACGGATTTACGGATGGTGGCCCATATCTCTGGGGTTATTCTCAGACAGGTAACACACAGAATGATTTGATACAGATGCAACTTCCCGACGGAACGGAAACAGGACTTACATTTGATGTGGGAAGTGTTGCCGCTGTCGGAACTGGTATCGCAGGCGGATTGTCAATTACCGAAACTATTGTTCCCGGATTGAATGTCTTCCTCGGAACATCTCAAAATGTTGATATCTGGGTACTTGAGTTAGGCCCTGCCGAACCGCAATGGTTGACACTTGACCCGACATCAGGCTCGCTTACCGGTGGCGGTAGTGAAACTGTTACAGCTCACTTTGACGCAACAGGATTACTCCCTGCAATTTATCAGGCCGAGATTCATTTCTCAACCAATCCTGATGTGGGATCGCCGATTGTTCCGGTAACTCTTACTGTTGAGGGACTTATTCCGGCTATCAACCTTGCTTTGACTTACAACTGTACCGATGTGGAGCTTACCTGGGAAATGCCTACCGGTGGTGATCCGGATAGCTGGAAAGTGTACAGGGATGGTGAGGAGATTGCCGATGTTACCGAAATGAGCTATACCGATGCATTGGTTGATCCGGAAGTTGAATATAGTTATTATGTAACTGCTGTTTATGCCGGTGAAGAATCAATGCCGACTCCTACTGAGACAATTACTGTTCCGACACCAGGTGATCTTCCACCATTGGATTTCGAAGGTACTGTTGATACCGGTGTTGTCCTGACCTGGAGTGTTCCTGCTGCCTGTGTTGCCCCGGACGGATACAACATTTATCGTGACGGTGTAAAAATAAATGATGTTTTGGTTACTGAACTAACTTATTTCGACGATAATACTACTCCCGGTTTTTATGAGTACTATGCAACGGCAGTATATTACTTCGGCGAATCAGGTCCTTCGGAAGCCGGATATGTTCAGATTACGGGTATTGATGAAAATATTGTTTACAATATGAGTATCTATCCTAATCCTGCCAGCAATATTGTTTATGTTGAAACTGATTTGAATATCGAATCACTTGAAATACTGAATAATGCAGGTCAGGTTATTCTAACGCAAAAAGTAGATGCCAATACTTCTAATTTTGATGTTTCAACATTTGAAAGAGGTATTTACTTCATAAAAATGATAACGGAAAAAGGAACTGTTATCAGGAAGATCGCTGTGAAATAGTCCCTAAGACTTATTTTTCAGACTCTTATAATGAGGAGGCCGGTCCGTAGGATCGGTCTCTTTTTTTTCTGCAGGGACGCCTGCGCTTTCCACTACTATACCGGTTGGTAACCTGCAGCCCCGGAGCAATCCCTCTTATTTATATTGTTATAAAGCAAATTATCTACGATGAATTTTATCCCTTATTCGTATATCTTACAGTAAGCCGAACCTCTACGAGGTTCATCTTCTGCAATTTCATATCAACCGACCCATAAAATTTAATCTGCAGTTTCGCATTAAATATATTGATTTTACAGATTATTGGTTATCAGCTAATTGCATTAATATCTGATGCCTTTGCGGTTCTTAGTGTCTTTGAGCCTTAGTGGCAAAATAGCGGAAAATTAGCCACAAAGACACGAAGGCTCAATGAAAACACAAAGAAAAACTCACAAAACGTGTCCATCACATTTCCCATCGGGTCAGTTATTCTGAATTTACACATATTTCCATTTGATCGTAAACATACCGCGTAGCGGTTATGTTATTGTAAGAATATGATTAGTACAAAGGCTTTTCCCCGTAGGGGATAGTTTTTGATATGATTGTGCAATAGAAAGGATTATGACGATTGATGACCTGCCCCTTGTTGGTGTTGTCACAAACAAGGAATTTTCCAACCCCGTTCCTGTTATTTGTTTTTTAATACTTTTGCACATCTTTAATTGAACAAATTTTTTTATGATATCAATAAATAATCTTTCCATTCATTTTACAGGCACCGACTTGTTCAGCAACGTATCGTTCCTGATAAACGACAGGGACAGGATCGGGCTGACGGGAAAAAACGGCTCCGGAAAGACTACTTTATTGAACATCATAGCCGGTGATCTTCGTCCTCAGGAGGGAGAGGTCATAATCCCGTCAAACATCTCCGTCGGGTATCTGCCGCAGGAGATGAATACAAAGAGTGAGGAGACTATTTATAATGAAGCTGTCAAGGCTTTTTCCGAAACAATTAAACTGGAGAATTTAATCAGGGATTTGACAGATGAAATTGCCACCAGAACCGATTATGAATCCAAGCAATATGAAAACCTGATTCATAAGCTTACCGAGGCAAACGACAGATTTAATCTTATAGGTGGTCAAACAATGCAGGCTGATATCGAAAAAGTTTTATCGGGGCTTGGTTTTAGGAAAGAGGATTTCAGCAGACCGGTTAAAGAGTTCAGCAGCGGGTGGCAAATGCGCATTGAACTGGCAAAGATACTGTTGCGGAAGCCGGAAGTCGTACTCCTTGATGAACCCACCAATCACCTTGATATTGAATCTATTCAGTGGCTCGAAGAATTTCTGATAAACTATTACGGAGCTGTTGTTTTGGTTTCTCATGACAGGGCTTTCCTCGACAATGTCACAAAACGTACTATTGAAATTTCAGGTGGGAAGATTTACGATTACAAAGCAGGTTATTCCGGTTATATTAAAATGAGGGAAGAAAGGCTTGAACAGCAAACGGCTTCATATAATAATCAGCAAAAGCAGATCAGGGAGATAGAAAGATTCGTTGAGCGATTCAGATACAAAAGTACAAAAGCAAAGCAGGTTCAGTCGAGGATAAAAATGCTTGATAAAATGGAGGAGATAGAACTTGATGATATTGACAGGTCGTCAATTCATTTCCGTTTTCCTCCCGCGCCACACTCCGGGAAAGTGGTGCTCGAAGCAATTAATCTCGGGAAAAAATACGATGACCTCACGGTTCTCAAGGATGTGAACTTTGCTGTTTTGAAAGGAGATAAGCTGGCTTTTGTGGGACGAAACGGAGAGGGAAAGTCAACGCTTGCAAAAATTATTGTCAAAGAACTTGATTTCACAGGAACACTCAAATACGGACATAATGTTCAGATTGGCTACTTTGCTCAAAATCAGGCTGATTACCTCGACCTTAACAAAACAGTTTTTGAAACCATTGATGATATAGCCACCGGCGATGTCAGAAAACGGGTGAGAGCAATACTGGGCTCTTTTCTCTTTAGCGGAGAAACAATTGATAAAAAAGTTAAAGTCCTTTCGGGTGGTGAGAAATCAAGACTTTCGCTTGCCAAGTTGCTGCTTACTCCTTCAAATCTCCTTATCCTTGATGAGCCTACAAACCATCTTGATATGCAGTCGAAGGATATCCTGAAAAACGCTTTGCTGCAATTTGACGGTACTCTTATAATTGTTTCGCACGACCGTGATTTCCTTCAGGGTTTGACCGAAAAGTTGTTTGAATTCAGAGATAACCGTATTAAAGAACATTTAGGTGGAATTTATGAATTTCTCGAAGCCAGGAAGCTGAAGACATTGAAGCAACTTGAAAAGCAAATGCAGTCGAAAGATTACAAACCGGAAACCAAATCACAAAACAAACTTAACTTTGAAAAAAAGAAACAACTGGCCAGAGATATAAGAAAGGTAAATAATGAAATATCAAAATCAGAAAAGAAAATAGAGGAGTTGGAAACCGAAATAGCACAATCACATAAAATCCTCAGCGACCCCACAAGCTATTTCAATAATCCTGATTATGAGAAAATAACCAAAGACTACGAAAAACTTAAAAGAGGTCTGGAGGATGAAATGAACCGGTGGGAACAACTGCATTTGAAATTGGAAGAGTTAGAGAGCGGGAAAAAGAGTTAAAAACAGTAAATCCGTTTTCAATAACTCCCGTGATTTTACAATAACCTCCTTACTCACCGGATTTATATTATTTTTGCAAACTGAAAATTATACAAAGCAGAATAGTGCACAGATCAAAGAATATAGAGATAATGTCGCCTGTGGGTTCGTTCGGCTCGTTAATGGCTGCCATTCAGGGTGGTGCCGATTCGGTCTATTTTGGTATCGGCCATCTTAACATGCGTTCCAAATCGAGTCAGAACTTCACACTCAACGACCTGCGTAACATTACAAAAATCTGTAATGAGAACAATATCAGGTCGTATCTTGCATTAAACACGGTAATTTACGATAACGAAATTGATGAGATGCGTGTTTTGGTGGATAAGGCGAAGGAACATGGTATTTCGGCAATTATTGCCACTGATATGTCTGTAATTCAATATGCACGGAAGGTGGGGATGGAAGTTCATATGTCAACACAAACCAATGTAACCAACATTGAAGCTGTGAGGTTTTACTCCCGGTTTGCCGATGTAATGGTCACGGCACGTGAATTGAGTTTGCGACAGGTGAAAGCAATAACAAAGAAAATTGAGGAACAGCAGATTAAAGGGCCTTCGGGAAAGTTGGTTGAGATTGAGGTTTTTGTTCATGGTGCACTTTGTATGGCCATTTCGGGAAAGTGCTACCTGAGTCTTGACAATCTGGATTCTTCGGCTAACAGAGGAGCCTGCCTCCAGCAGTGCCGCAGACCTTATAAAGTTACGGATGACTCTGGTATTGAATTGGAGATTGACAATGAGTATATTATGTCGCCCAAAGATCTTAAAACGGTTGATATTCTTGACAAGGTGCTGGATGCCGGAGTCAGAGTGCTTAAGATAGAAGGGAGAGGCCGGGCACCCGATTATGTGAAAACCGTGACTTCCGTCTATCGCAAAGCAGTGGACGCTTACTTTAACAACGATTTTACTAAGGAGAACATAGAAAAATGGAATGAAGAGTTGGCAACGGTTTATAACCGCGGTTTCTGGAACGGATATTATATGGGTAAAACCTTCGGCGAGTGGACTGAGAAGTACGGCTCGCAGGCTACCAAAAGGAAGGTCTATGTTGGAAAAGTAACCAATTTCTATAAAAAAATAGGAGTTGCCGAAATAAAAATGGAGACACAGCATCTTTCACTCGGTGAAGAATACAGGATTATCGGCGACACAACAGGC
>JALSSR010000279.1 GCA_026984135.1 Bacteroidales bacterium | reverse complement strand
TATTTGTTACAATAAGAGTTGCTTCAATCTCTCCTTCGTGTGAAAAAACAACGCCGGGTTCAAAATCAAACATTGTATCGTTCGGTAAAGCTCCCGGATCGTTAAAATGCCATTCCCAAGTCAATGAATCGTAAATATTAATTCCATTACTAACGGTATCGGTTAAGTTTGTGAAAAAAGTAGTATCCCCAAAACACACCGTAACAGTATTATCAAATTCCGGTTTTGGTACGGAATCAACAAATACAGGCATTGTTATATCACTAAAACAATGGATATCGTTCTCCACATATAAGGTAACATCATAATAGCCGGGTAATCCGTATGTATGTTCGGGATTTTGTTCCGTAGAAATTGTTCCGTCTCCGAAATCCCAGTCCCAAGTAACCGGAAGGTTAGGATGCCAAGTCGAGTCAGTAAAAGATGTCGGATTTCCAAAACAAGCCGTATCACTTACAAAACCGGCAACGGGATGCTCTATATAGACGGTACCAAAAGCAGTATCCGTACACCCGTATATTGAATATGTAATCATTTTTACATAAAATGTGGCTGAGTCATTGGAAAAAGAATAAACATAAGAAGTATCAAAAGGGCTTATTTTTGAAAACTCTTGATTTCCGTCGCCGAATATCCATAGAACGCTATCAATATCGTCCAATGGAGTAGAATTATTCTTAAAATTTATTGTATCACAATTATAGCTGATATTAAAGTCCGGTGAGACCTCATAATAATCAACACTCTTTGAGATAGTATCCCAACAGCCTCCTTCGCCAAAAACCTGAAGTTTAAAGAGATAATTTCCCTCTCCCGGCAAAATATAGTTAGTATCAAAAGGCGGAGAGTACAATGTGTCTATTTCAATACCGTTAACCGACCATATTGCGCTATCCAATAAGCCATAAGACGTACTTTTATCATTTAAAATAATGCTGTCACAATATTGTAATTGGTCGAAATCGGCAACAGGAATGGCATATGTTACTTGATGCATTACCGTTGCTACCTGTGCAGGATTATCATACCATACTTTCAAAACAACATCATAAGTAGTGTTAGGATTTGAGAACACATGTGCTTTCGGATCAAATAAATGATTAGTATTGCTAATTGTATCTATTTCTCCATCACCAAAATCCCATGCAATACTATCAATAGTAATCCATCCTAAAGGTACAAGAGTCGTATCCCCGTAAAAAACCACAGTTTCACAATTCTGAACATAACTAAATTCAGCACTAACGCTTTGCCCGTTAACACTTCTTCCAAGTAATATTAAAAATATTACAAAGGAAAACATTATAGTCAGATATCGAGTTTCTATTTTATTAAGCCTCATTATTTGCTCTATCTCATTCAAATTTCAGGGTTATATACGTTAAAACATTAAGAATGTTCTATAAAATAACGCTTTATTGACTACTAATTTATTCATTAAGTTGCTTTAGAATAATATAGTTTTCAAGAAACGGACGCAACTGTTCGGTTTTTAACTTTTTTGCAATGATTTTTTTCTTGTCATCAAGCAAAAAAATAGTCGGAGTCATATTAACATCATACAAATCATGGTAGTCCGGTGTAACGCTTCTTGTACCATTAACATTTATCCAATCTGTTATTTTATAATCCTTTATAAACTTTTTCCATTTTGCAATTGAAGTATCCGTATCAACAGCAAACACTTTAAGGTCATAATCAACACTATCAACCCATTTTTTCATCTCCTTTATCTCTTTCTGGCAATGTCCACATCCGTATTCATAAAATAAAACTATAAGGTACGCGGCATTTATGTGCTGCAGGGATGTGAAACTTCCTGAAGTATCAAGTAAAATCATTTCCGGTGCCATTTTCCCAAGGAGAATAGGTCGCAATGCATTAGCTCTTTTTGTAATACTTTCGACAATGGAAGAGTCAGCCCAGAATGCCTTTCCGGTAGCATAGTATTTATCAACCATATGTACAAATATTTCATCAAACCCCATTATCTTCGATGTCTCAAATTTATATGTCAGCCACCAAACCGTATATTTGAACATCTCTCTATTGGGTTCGGTTTTTTTTATGATAATATCGGCCTCTCTTATTATGGTATCGGGATTCTGATATAAAACCTGCTCAAAGTATCTTTTCAACTTACTTGCATACAAGGGAGTATGCAATAGCCGGTCGTCGGTAAGGTTAAACCTGTCCCAGTAATGGGTTTTGTAATATTGATACACATAAATGGAATCTTCGCGACCATTTTCAAGTATGGGAATATTTTCCGGTTCAGGCTCCCACATCGCATTGAACAAAGCAGAGATAAAACTATCGGGATGTTTTTTAATAAATTCGAGTTTATACTCTCCAAGTTGTTGATTAATTATATCTATTTGCTTACTAATTATTCTGACTGAATCAGGATTGTTTGAATAGCTGCTCAATTTCCTTCTCAGCCTTTCTATCTCCTGATGTTTTGATGTATTGAACTTTATATAATTGTAAAAAAGCGTATTATCCTCCGAATTCTTAAAAGAAATATTTTTAACAATATCAGATGCATTTGTGGATGCCGAAAAATGTTGCTCTTTGTCAACAATAAGCTCAAAATAACGGTTATTCTTTTGTCCTGCAACAATATAAATACCACCGTGTAGCAAAGAGTCGCCTTTAAAAACAAACTTACCCTTTTTCAAAAATGCAGTGTCATCAAGGTATGTATTATCACCGTAATAATGGGCAAGATACAATACGGAGTCTTCACTACCGGTTATTGATACTATAATTTTATATCCCGTATCTTTGGACAAGGAAATATGCCCGCAAAATATAAAAAAGCTAAAAAGAGCATATTCAATAATCCTAACAGTAATTTTCCTATAAACTATCTTCATATTGCAAAATTATAATTAAATCCAAATATTAGAATGATAAATTAACAAAGCTATCAAACATATATTGTTAATAAAGTTTAAAATTTAATATTAATAGGAAAAATGTTGGATTATTTATAAATAGGAACAGGTTGTTATTTTCCATATTCGTACTCAAAGTACTCAATATCAACTTTAAACTTTTTTGCAATAATGTCCCTTGTTTTGGTTGAATAATATTCTGTGTAGTGCATTTTATTGCTATTTCCATTATTGGCATGAGGCAGTTCTTTATCAATACCAAGTTTCCTCATAACAAAATTATAATCAGCTTTAAGATTTTCAAACTTCCCAATAAAATCAACAATAACTTTACCGTTTTCATCTGTAAACCAGTCAAGTTGGTATTTATGAACAGAAGTATGTATGGATGTGTCACTACTATTTTGTATCCACTTTACAAATTCATCAAAAGTAATCCTACCTGACATTTTTATTCCTTCCTTTCTGAAGTACAAAGACACGACTCTATCCCACGGATTACGAACAAAACCAAATTTAAAATAAGAATTGAACTGCTTTTCAGCAGCATTCTTTCTAATCTTAAACGGTATCAGATTATTAGCCTTATGAAGCTTTCCGCGAAAACCTTTTCCTTCTACAAACGGCCAATTATTTATCATCATATGCTTGCTCTCCAAAATACTTAGATGCGGTGTTATTGGGAAACCCAACACTTCTCTTAAACTTGTGCTGGCAGTTTTAGGAACCTCAATAAAAATATATTTATTTTTATGTGATATCATAATTTATTGCTTCAAAAAAGCTATATTGACAGACGATTATTTAATCGGCCTTTTAATAATACGAAAAAAATAAACATTTGTTTTATAAAAAAATCTCTACATTTGATGCAAAAATAAAGAATTATTTTTATGCGACATAAAGCTATTTGGAAAATATTAGGCCCCGGTTTACTTTATGCCGGTGCTGCAGTAGGGGTTTCACATCTTGTCCAGTCAACAAGAGCCGGTGCAGAGTACGGATTCGAATTGTTTTGGATACTGATGCTTGCCAATATTATAAAATATCCTTTTTTTGAATTCGGGCCAAGATATGCCATTGCAACAGGCGAAAGCCTAATTGACGGTTATCGCCGGATAGGAAAATGGGCAGTAATACTTTTCGTTGTCCTCACGATAAGTACTATGTTTACTATTCAAGCAGCTGTGACAATTGTTACGGCGGGACTAATAGGTAATGTATTCCATTTATCGCTTTCCACAGTGCAGATTAGTGCCATTTTATTATTTGTAACGATGATAGTATTGATTTTAGGCAAATATTCCGTTCTGGACAAGTTAATAAAATGGGTGATAATTATTCTTGCCGTGTCTACCGTTGTCGCGGTTTTTTCGGCTATGGGTAAAGGGTTTGATCCCAATCCGGAATACTCGGAACATTTTTCCTGGCTTAACAAAACCGACATTTTTTTCCTGATTGCCTTTATTGGCTGGATGCCTGCACCTATTGACGTTACGATATGGCAATCACTTTGGACAAATGCCAAAAACAAACATTTGGGATATACACCCAAACTTAAAGATGCTTTGCTTGATTTCAAGATAGGATATATAGGAACAGCAATATTAGCAATGGGGTTTTTGGCTCTCGGTGCTTATGTTCTATACGGCACCGGAGAAAAACTTTCACCCAACGGAATAGTGTTTGCCGATCAATTAATAAAAATGTACACATCCTCAATTGGTAAATGGTCATATTATTTTATTGCTGCTGCGGCAATAACTACTATGTTTTCAACCACATTGACCTGCCTTGATGCATATCCGCGCGTAATGAAAAAGGTTACGGATATTTTCATTCCAAAAATAAAAAATTCAAATTTAAATTTTGATTGGGAGACCTGGCTCTGGATCATTGTAGTCGGGACAGGTGCTCTGGTTGTATTAATGTTTTTTAGCAGTAGTATGCGTTTTATGGTTGATTTAGCCACTACACTTTCATTTATAACCGCACCCTTATTAGCTATCCTGAACTATCTTGCAGTAACGGGAAAGCATTTCCCTGAGGAGATGAGACCTAAAGGCTGGTTGAAAATATGGGCTGTTTCAGGTATAGTTTTTCTTTTGGGATTTACGTTTTTTTACCTTTTTTGGAAGTTATGACCACATACTTTATCAGCTGTTACTTACTATCGGATGATTACCATTTATAATTAAAATAGGCAATCTCTCTGGCAAATATTTTCTCAATATTCTCCTTATCTTTCTGAGAAAGGATATCCCTGTAACTTCGTTTATCCTTCCTCAGGTTTGCCTTTGTTTTAGGTAACTGAGGGACTTCCGGCAATCCCACCTTTTCAGCAATATCCTCCATAGACTTATCAAGGTCTTCAAAGAAATAGACTTTATCTACTGCAAATATTGAATCAGTTGTATAAAGTTGGAATCCTTTTACGAGATTTGCTTCACCCGACTCAATAAATTCTGAAATTGTCGGTCGCGGCTCCTTTTTATGCTGCCAGAAATACCAGGAAATAACTTTATCAAACGGGTTTCGTTCAAAACAAAATTTATAATATGAATCCCAGATATCCTTATCAATATGCCTCTTAATAAAGGTGGCATCATTATGATGATAAAAAGTTAATCTTCTTTTTATATCAATACAATTCATTAAATCACATTTCGAATATTTGCTGAAAGGTATTTTGAAATTTTGAGGGCCTCTGTATCCCAACTTACTACGCTTCAACTCACCCTCTTCAACAATCGGAGTAATGATATCTTTAGGTCCGCAATATTTTGAAAGTGCAATTTCTATGCTCGTCCCGGCAGTCTTTTCCGTTTTTATGAAAATATATTTATGCTTATGTGAAATGATCATATCAGTAAGTTTCAGTAGTCTTTTTAAACAAGAATTAAGATAAAAAGTTTCAAGACGGATTTATAAACCATTAATCCGAGACTTTTTTCCCGTCCAGCCAGGTTGAAACAATCTTTGTGCGGGGAATCTTTTTCATGTCCGATATCATTATATCATTTTCAAGGATAACGAAATCGGCAAACTTGCCTGGTTCAATACTACCCTTCTCATCTTCTTCAAAACTACCTTTTGCCGCCCAAACGGTTATTCCCCTTAGAGCTTCTTCACGCGACAAAGCATTTTCCGGTTGCCATCCTCCGTTAGGATAGCCTTTTAAGTCTTTACGGGCAACTGCCGCATAAAAAGTATATAACGGATTTATATCCTCAATGGGAAAATCGGTTCCCAGCGGAAGCCAACCGTTTTCTTTGAGTAATCTTTTGTAGGCGTAAGCCCCCTTAATTCGCTCATTGCCAAGTCGCTCCTCAGCCCAATACATATCCGAAGTAGCATGCGTGGGCTGTACGGAAGGGATTATGGAATACTTTCCGAACAGATCGAAATCACTTTCATTAACCACCTGTGCATGCTCTATCCTCCACCTTTTATCATTCTTTCCTTTCAAAAAATCCCCGTAAATTTCAAGCATCATCCTGTTTGCCGAATCCCCGATAGCATGCGTGTTTACCTGATAACCGTTTTTCAATGCAATGGCGCATATTTTTCTGTAAAAATCCGGTTGATGGATTAGTAAACCCGTATTATCCGGATCGTCGGAATACGGTTGAAGCAGTTTTGCACCTCTGGAGCCAAGGGCACCGTCGGCATACAGTTTAACAGACCTGACCGTAAGTTTGTCTTTTTTCACAACACCTTTCCTGACAAAATCCTTAAAATTCTCTTCCGTCGGGCTTAACATCGCATTAACCCTCATTTTAACCGTTCCGCTTTTCTGCAAACTGTCTATCAATCTAACCGTATTTGCATCCAAACCTGCATCAACAACAGAAGTTAAACCAACATTAAAGCAATTTTGCTGAGCCTCTTTCAATGCGATTATCTCGGTTTGCTTCGATGGAGCAGGTATTATTGAAGAAACCAAATCCATA
>JALSSR010000278.1 GCA_026984135.1 Bacteroidales bacterium | reverse complement strand
TGACGATATTCCATAGTTTTTCTCTGTGCTCGGGCTGTGTCCTTATCATATCAAGTCTTTTAAGGCTTCCGATAACCATTGGCATTGGCAATGATTTGGCATATATCTGCGAGCGCATATTATACATCAAATATGAAATAATCGGTTTGTCTCCTGCAACGAAGGCACCAATTCCGGCCATTGCTTTTGCAAAAGTCCCGAAATAGACATCTATCTCATCCTGAACCCCAAAATGTTCGCCGGTACCTGCACCCGTTTTTCCCATTGTTCCAAAACCGTGAGCATCATCCACTAATATCCTGAAATTATACTTTTTCTTAAGCTCAACGATCTCATCCAGTTTGCCCAAGTCACCTGCCATTCCATAAACCCCTTCGGTTATTACCAGAATTCCTCCACCGGTTTTTTCAACTATATTTTTTGCTCTTATCAACTCCTTTTCAAGATTTTCCATATTGTTGTGCGGATATACAAACCGTTTTCCGAAGTGCAATCTCATACCGTCAATGATACAGGCATGAGCCTCGGAGTCATAAACAATAACATCACGCCTGTCAACAAGTGCATTTATTATCGAAACCATACCCTGATAACCGTAGTTAAGGAGGTAACCGGATTCCTTTCCAACAAAATCGGCAAGTTCCTGCTCAAGCTGTTCGTGATACTTTGTTTGTCCCGACATCATTCGGGCACCCATAGGGTAGGCAAGACCCCACTCTTTTGTGGCTTCGGTGTCTGCTTTTCTTACTTCAGGGTGATTGGCAAGTCCCAAATAATTATTTAAACTCCAAACAAGCACTTCTTTTCCGTTAAACATCATTTTATTGGAAATTTCACCTTCAAGTTTAGGGAAAAGATAATATCCATGTCCTCCGGATTTGAATTGTCCCAGAGGCCCCATATTGCCGTAAATTTTTTCAAAGATATCCATAATGATTTCTATAAGTTTTTAAAATACGCGACAAAAATAATCTTTTCCGAACCACATTCAAATTTTGTTATTAAATTTTCTGAACAAATATGTTTTTTTTGAATTTAATTAAAGAAAACCGAAAGAAATAAAATGAAATAATTATCGTTTTTAATTCTCAATAAATTAATGTACTTTTGCGCCCATGTTTAAAACGAGATTGAATAACATAGTAATAGTCTCATTATTAGTGCTTTTGTCTGCTTGCAGCGGTTATAATAAACTGCAAAAAAGTTCGGATTATAAACTGAAATATTCAAAAGCACTTGAATATTATGAAAAAGAGGATTATTATAAGGCTTTAAATCTCTTCGATCAGGTTATGCCGTTTTATCGTGGAACCGACGAATCGGAGGATATGCAGTATAAATATGCCTATGCCTATTATTATCAGAAGGATTTTATGATGGCCAGCTATTATTTTAACAGATTTGCAAAAACTTTTCCTACAAGTAAGTATGTTGAAGAGTGCGCATATATGTCGGCCTATTGTAAATATCTTGATTCGCCAAAGTACAGTCTTGATCAGACAAATACCAAAGAAGCAATAAAAGAACTTCAAATTTTTATAAACACGTATCCCTATAGTAAAAGGGTTGAAAAGAGTAATGAACTGATTGATGAGCTCAGAACAAAACTTCAAAAAAAATCGCTTGAAATTGCAAAACTGTATCTTAAAATGAGAAGGTATAAAGCAGCGGTTACTTCATTTGAAAACCTATTAAAGGAATACCCTGATACAAAGTTTAAGGAAGAAGCCCTGTTCCGCACAATTGAAGCCTATTATTTCTATGCCTCAAAAAGTGTCAGGTCTAAAAGAAAAGAGCGTTATCTTGAAGCCGTTGATGTTTATAATGAATTCACATCTTTATATCCCGATAGTAAATATAAAAAGGATTTGGATTATATGGTTAAACAGGCTCAAAAGGAAATGAATAAATAACTTATTGAAAATAAAACAATTATATATATTATGGATTACAAAAAAGTTAAAACCGATTTAGAAGCTGTTACAAGAAAAATGAGCGATTTTGATGCTCCGACAGGAAACATTTATGAGACTGTTGCCATTTTGTCGAAACGGGCAAATCAAATCTCTCTGGAAATGAAAGAGGAACTGAATCAAAAAATAAAGGAGTTTGCAACCTCTACCGATAATCTTGAGGAGATTTTTGAAAACCGTGAGCAAATTGAGATAGCAAGGTTCTATGAAAGATTACCAAAGCCGACTCTTATTGCAATACAAGAGTTTCTTGACAATAAGGTGTATTTCCGTAATCCCAGGAAAAAAGATGATAGGGAATTCTAAAACGTAATGCTGAAAGGGAAAAAAATATTAATCGGAATTACGGGTAGCATTGCTGCCTATAAGATTCCATTATTAGTCAGGCTATTGGTTAAAGAAGGTGCCGAGGTTAAAATCCTTCTTTCACATGAAGCCCATGATTTTGTTACGCCTTTAACCCTTTCTACTTTGTCGGGTAATCCTGTTTTTACGGATTTTTTTGAAGATAATACAGGCGAATGGACAAGCCATGTTGAGCTTGGCAACTGGGCGGATTTATATTTGATTGCACCGGTAACCGCAAACACGCTTGGAAAAATGGCAAACGGGCTTGCCGACAATCTGCTTGTTGCCACATATCTTGCTGCCAAATGCCCTGTTTTTTATGCTCCGGCAATGGATCTTGATATGTATAAGCACCCTTCGACCGAAAGGAATATCGAAGTTCTGAATTCTTTTGGAAACAGAATAATTAAACCTGCCTCAGGTGAGTTAGCCAGCGGACTTTATGGTGAGGGCAGGATGGAGGAACCTGAGAAAATTATTGACATTCTTTCCGGCTTTTTTAAAAAAAAACAAGACTTTACAGGTAAAAAGGTTCTTATCTCGGCAGGCCCGACTTATGAAGCAATTGACCCCGTTAGATTTATTGGAAATCATTCCTCCGGGAAAATGGGATATGCAATTGCAGAGGAGTTTGCCGATAGAGGTGCTTCGGTGGAATTAATTTCCGGCCCCGTTAATATCCATTTGGATAGAAATGACGTGCATATTACAAAGGTGACTTCGGCCGAAGAGATGAGAGATGCCTGTCTGAAAGCGTTTCCTTCCGTTGATATTGCCGTAATGGCCGCTGCAGTTGCCGATTATACGCCTGATAATGTTGCAAAAGAAAAGATTAAAAAGAAAGATAACTCTCTTGTAATTGATCTCAAACCGACAACAGATATTCTGGCTGAACTTGGTAAAAGGAAAAATAAAAAGCAGATTTTAGTTGGGTTTGCCCTCGAAACCGAGAATGAATTAAAGAATGCTTTGGATAAACTGCACAAGAAAAATCTTGATTTGATCGTTCTTAATTCATTAAAAGACAAAGGTGCCGGTTTTGGTTTTGACACCAACAAGATAAGATTGATTGATAAAAACGGTGAAAGTACTGAATATGATTTGAAATCCAAAAAAGAAGTTGCTAAAGATATTTTAGATAAAATAAATTATATACAAATAAATAACAGATAGTTAAATCTTGTTAATTAAACAATAGCTTTATGCGTATCCTGCTTATTATATTTTTACTGTCGTTTGGCATAAATTCCTTTGCTCAGGAGTTTAATTGTCAGATACAAATTGATTCAAGACAGATACAGGGGACAGATAAGCAAATATATCAAACGTTACAAAACGCACTGTTTGAATTTTTGAATAACAGGACATGGACAAGTGTTGATTTCAAACAAAACGAAAGGATTGAAGCTAATTTTGTCATTACGATACAGGAGAGACAAAACGATGTATTCAAAGCAACGCTGAATGTGGTTACCGGAAGGCCTGTATTTAATTCCGCATATACCTCTCCGCTTTTAAACTATTTGGATGATGATTTTGATTTTCAATATGTTGAGTTTGACCCTTTGGAGTTTCAGGAAAATACTTTCTCATCAAACATTACGTCTGTTTTTGCCTATTATCTGTATATGATACTCGGTATGGAATTCGATACCTTTTCGGAAGGGGGCGGAGCACCGTTTTACGCTAAAGCAGAAGCAGTTGTCAACGCAGCTCAAAGTTCGGGTTATGCCGGATGGCAAGCTTTTGAAAGCGATAAAAACAGATATTGGTTTACGGAAAATTATACAAATAACAGATATAAGGATTTGCATACTTTTCTTTATCAATACCACCGGATGGGTATGGATAATATGTATGATAATGCGGATAAAGCCAGAGCCACATTATCGCAAAGTATAAACCTTCTGAAAAATGTTTATGATGAAAAACCCGGATTATTCGGTCTCAGACTGATCATTGATGCTAAACGGGATGAAATTATCAATATCTTTAAAGAAGGAAAGCCGGATGAAAAATCAAGTGTAATAAATGTAATGAAAGAGATTGATCCTGCCAATGCTTCCGAATACTCAAAAATAAATAAGCCGTAAGCAATTCTTGCAATCCGCTCCCCTGAACGAAAAGACAAAAAATGGATTTGTCGAAAAATGAAACCTCTGAAGTAAAGCTAACTTTTTTGTGGTTTTTGTGTTTTCGTACTTTCGTGGTGAAAAAAATAAAAACACGAAAACTCAAATGACACTAAATCCCACAAAAGAGAATTCATTATTAAATCCCGAACAGCAGATTGAAGTAGCCGGACTATTTTGACTGACGATGCAAGGATGTTTGCGACCATATAGAATTCAAGTGTAAAAATACAGTTTATGTATAAAATATTTTTATCATTCCGTTGATAAGCTATCAGGACAATTTACAATATCCGTTTTGAAAAATTTTAAAGTTCGTGGAATGGTATCAATATAAAAACATTCGTTAAATTTTAGATTCACTTCCGGATACGGCGGCACCATTCGGAAATTTAATATCGTATCCTTGTTTTTTATAACTCCCGAGTAGTTAACATAATAGGCTTTAATAATCATACCCGGAATAAAATATTCTTTAGAACAATATGCATAAACTGTGTCGTTATGTACCGTAAAAATACTTTTTGCATTCATTTTCTTGTCCCAAGACCAAGCTCCACAAGGAGAACTGACAAAGTTTGTGTATAAACTATCTATATCATCATAATTATAATAACAGTTTCTAAATCGTCCGTTTGTTTCATAATAAAATCCGTTTTTCTTTGAAAATGCTATCCTCACCGGTGTAATCAATTTCACTTTTCCACTGTCGTCTATAATGGAATCGTTAATACTACGGTACATTCCATCCGTTCGTATTTTTTCAACCCCTTGAAATGTTTTAAGATTATGCATTTCTATATTATCCGGGGTTATTTTCCTTGAAAAATAATTAAAGCTGCAATTTGACAAAATCATTATTATCAAAAAACTAAATGTTAATGATATCAAATACCGTTTTTTCATTATTCATTGTTTTAATAATACAAATATAAGGGATGATAACTTCCGTAATATCTATATGCACGGGAGGGCAAACCGAGATTGGGGAAATACGGTGAGTCGTGAATAGGCCAGTGCCGGTGTATCCAATTTTGAATATCGTGTAATCTTTTTTCGCTGTTGTGTCCTGCAAAATATGCCTGACCTTTGTATATTATACCGCCATACATCGTACCGCCCCTTATTTTATAGTCTTCATTAGTATACATATTACCACCACTGGTTACATTTGGATTTCCTTCCGGACTCTGTATTTTTTGATTTTTTGCGTTTCCTGTCATCATACTTCCGCCGAATGCAAGCGTAATGTCATCGTTAACTTTATATGTCATTAATAGTCCGCCGGTACGGTATCTGTCTTCGTGGTCTCCGAGATAATCCTCGTCGAATCGCAAAGAGAAATCACCCACTTTTAAATGTATTGCACCTACCCCTTGCGACATTTTACCGCCGAATGTATTGTACGAATACCCTGCACCATAGGTTGAATGTCCATCGTAATAGCCTACAAAACCACCGGCATTCCAATAGCCACCGGCACCTACATTTTCTCCCAAGCTACTGACGCCGGAATTATATCCTATACCCACACTGCCTGCAAAAGCAAAATCATCAATTTGACCGCTAAGGTTTATGCTGCCACCCATTGTAAAGCCGCTTGTTCCATAGCCAATCATCGGTGAAATGGAAATACTCATATTATCAGATTGATAAATTGGGACTGAAGGCATAAATCTGTTAACTTGACTAATTGATGCGGATAATAACGCTTGTCCAACAGTTGTAATACCACCACCCCCGAGAAATCCTGCTACTGCTCCGGTAACGGCTGATTGCGCAATTTCACCTATATTCATTTTAAAATCATTCATAATTAAATCAACCGTAACATTAACAGCTGCATAAATTATAGGTACAAACCAAACAATCTCCCCATTCGGATCCGTATATTTCAGCGGGTTATTATAAGCATAGCTATAGCGGTTGTAGTTTTGGGAGTAATCCGGGTTTTGAACGAAGTTATCGGGAGAGAGCATACGTCCAAGGTATGGGTCGTAGAGCCTCCCGTTCATATTGATGATGCCGAAGGCATCTAAATGTTCGTGTCCGGTGTAGCCCCGGTCAAAAAGAAATGTGGCGGACTGAAGTTCGTCGGCAGTGAGATTTGCCCAAGTGTCGGGATTGAATTCCGGACAAAGCAGGATAGTACTTTTACGCATTTCCGTATCTTCCCTTTGCTTCAAGGTAAATACAAAAACAAGAAAAATCTTTATGTCGCAACGGCGTGTCATCGGCTTTAATATGAATCTATAACGCAAAGATAGAAAAAAAATTGTTATCAACACTTCCTTGTTGATGATAATACCGACAAACGGCAGAATAATTAGAAAAACGCTTAATACTCAATATGCATTGAACAATGTTCAAGGAAGGGAAAATCAAACATCTATTGGTTTTACCCCTCTAAATCTCCCCT
>JALSSR010000277.1 GCA_026984135.1 Bacteroidales bacterium | reverse complement strand
AGGTGACCAGGAAAGACCACCGTCGGTTGATCGAACAATTTCAATATCATTTTCATTAGCATTTCCAAAAGCTGTCCAGGCATTATAAAGATTTCCTTCATAAGGACTTGTCGGGCTGTTGTCAATCCACATATGATTTTTATCGAGAATATCCCAGCCACCGGGAGGAGTTCCTGCCTGCACTTGAGTCCAGGTATTTCCACCGTCGGTTGAATGTGATACTCCCTGACCGCCGGCAGAGTTAATGAATCCCACATACATTCTTGTACCGTCAAGGCTTATTGCCGTTGCAGGGTCTCCGCTGTTCGAACCGCCCGCACCCATTTGGGAGCCACCCCACGTAAGTCCTGCGTCAGTGGAAAGAAATGAGTTGGCTCCATATAAAGAACCTACGTTGCCACCACTCCACGATGTTGAATTGTTAGAATTTAAAAGATTGTCAACATCATCGGGATTTACAAATACGGAAACTTCCGTCTCGGTAACGTTCGTAAGATTTGTAACCGGAACGTCCGGAGAGTCTTCTTTCCCACCCATAACAGACTTGGCATTTATTTCACTTCCCGTATAAACAGCGGGCTTTATGGGAATCGGCTGTGCCACCGGAACAAGACCCTCCTCGGCCAGTTTTGTCCAGTATCCCATATTATCAATTCTTGTGTCAATCTTTGATTTTGTTTTTTGACCGCTCTTCTGACCAAAAGTGGTTCCTGCCGCCAGAAATGTTATCAGCAGCGCAATTAATAGTGTGTTTCTTTTTTTCATTCTGTAATAATTTGTTAATAATAAATTTTTTTTGCTAAATATGGATTCTTTGGGTAGGTAAATAAAACAACTTTTTAATTTATCTTAATACATTTAACAAAAAGACAACCAAACTGTTCGAAAGGTTGTATAAAAAATAAGTTTATCATATAAAAAAATATCCATACTCCATTTTATAAAGTACGGATATTTTATATAAAACTTCTATTTAACAATAATTTTACTGACAGATTCTGATTCAGAGGTCTTTATAAAGACAAAGTAAATACCGGAACCTTTCCCTGTTAAATCAATTGATAATGGTTGTGCGTTATCCGCTTCAGAACTAAACACAGTCTCGTTCAGTGTATTAAGTATCTTTACCTCAATATTACCCGTGTAATTATTAAAATCTATTGTAAATAATCCGTTTGACGGATTTGGATAGATTTTAAAACCGTTTACAAAGTTTTTATCAAGACCAGTATAGACAAAATTTATTACATTGGAGGCGTTTGATTCGCAGCCAAATTCATTTGTCACAATAACATAATAGTTATTTGTTTCGGTTGGATAATAATCCTGTGATGTTGCTCCTTCAATAATACCATCCGAATTATACCACTGATTTCCCGTTGAAGCCGAAGAGTGGATATAATCACCTTCATTTGTAATTATTGGTGTTTCGGGAGACGGATTTACCGTAACTGTTACCTGGGACGAAACAGATGAATTGCCGTCGTCAACGGTAACCGAGTAAGTTGTTGTTTCTAAAGGAGTTGCTACCGGATTTTGAATATCAGGATTACTCAGACCTGTGGCAGGAGTCCATTCATAAGTATAATTACCGGATCCGCCGGTCGTATAAGCATTCAATTGTGAACTGCTTCCCGCACATATTGTCTCGGGATTTGCAGATGCCGTTACAGCCAACGGATTACCCGAATTGTTAGAGGCGGGAAAGACAATATAATCAACCCACGCACAATCGGAGCCGTTGGAAACACTCATATCCTTCGAGTACTCCCATTTAAATGTGTGAGTTCCCGCAGTTACGAGATAAGATTCCTGCGACCAACTTTCTTCACCCGACCATGCTCCTTTTTGTACACCGTCAATATAAAAACGTAGGAAGTCATAATTGCCTTCGGAAGACACTTTCCTGTAAAATGAAATATTATCATCGGCTATTACGTCCATCTCAACATACATAGTTGAAGTTTGGTCATCCGATATTGCACCTGATTTGGCACTATAAGTTCCTTCATAGGGTTCTTCCGTGGAAATCGTCCAGTCGGTATTTCCTCCGAATTGCCAGTTGTAAGCAGTGAAATCTCCCGTTTCAAAATCTTCAACAATAAGTCCGACGGAAAGATAAAAAGTGTTTTGAGCGGAGTACTCTCCCGAAATAGCCTCATATCCCAGGTCAACAGCAGTACCCAATTGAGTATTGGCGTCCACGGTTATGGTAAATTCGGTATCCTTGGTTTCGTTTGCATTTATTGTTCCCAAATCAAAACTACCGGATGTTATTGCGATGTCTCCGGAATTAGTTGTGAGAAGAGAAGTTGTATTGTTACAGGCACAGTGGCCGGCATTTGTTGTTTGAATAATTATATCAGCCATCTCTCCCGGATCGAGTATTCCGTTTCCGTTACCTCCCTGAGAATCGTCTATGGAGATATTTCCAACGGTTAATTCGGGAGCATTAACTATTATTGCGAAGGTTGAGTTCCAGGAGTCGCTGCCGCTGACCATTTGCAGCTCAAAAGTTACAAGATGCTGATCGGGAACGTCCGAAGCAACATCAAAGGCAAAACCGTTTGTAACCGACGAAGTTGCACCGCCGGCAATATTTCCGTAATTTTCGGTTCCGTCGGTAATTGAAATATAATTATCCGTTGTTGACAATGTAACCTGTACGTTATCGGCCTGAACGGTTCCCACATTTTCAACTTCCACCGTAAGTCCTATGTTTTCCGAAAAATCAACTTCTCCGTTATTGTTTCCCTGCGAATCGTCAATCTGAAATTCCGAAAAAGATATATATGCTCCTTCATTGGGAATTATCTGAACATCATAATATGTTGGAAGACAGTTATAACCGGAAACAATAAGCTGAGCATCACCAACCTCTGTAAAAACCGGATCAAAGTTAATAACCGCATTGCCCGAAGCATCCGTATATCCGGTTCCGTAAATTTCACCATCCTTAACTATTGTGCAGGTAAAATTTTCCATCGGGCTGCCTCCGCTTGTAACCGAAACATTTGTTGAAGTAACTCCAACGGGGATTGCATTTTCATAAGTAGTTTGAATGGAAACGGGTTCATCGGTCAATACACTGACTGCAACGTCGCCGAGAATATTGAGGTCGTAGAAGTTCCAGCGCAGAGCACCCTCTTCCCACTGTCCCGGAGCCGTTACCCAGGAAGCCGTTTGGGTTTTGCATTCTACAAATGCAGCACCAAGATGATTAATTTTTTCGTGATAGAGCGCATCAACCATTTCCCTATGGAGATGTGCCGCTGGCCCTTCTGTCTGGCCTTCGTTAAACCAGCCGTACCTTGAATTTCCCATCACGGCAACGGCAAAATTTTGAATGGTAACCATTTTTTCAAGGATACAATCGTTAAAATCGAAGGCACCGCAATCACATCCATGTGTTTGCAGGAAAGTGTAATTGTGGTCAACTCCGTTTGCACCGGAAAAGTTTGAGTTTGTAATATCTCCGTTGGACAAATGAGCCACATAAGTCTCACTGGCATGGCCAACATGATGAACAAATTGTTTTCCACTGTTTATTTTGGCTATCAGGTCACTCCCACCCCACGACTGATCGTGCTCATACATTGTTTCGATATTTTGATCCTCAGGGATTCCGATGGTAGTGTATCCGTTGTCATCGTGATAACCTATTAAAAGTTCGAGATAATCCTTTCCCCAGGTTTCGGGATTCGAGTAAAGATACTCACCGGCAAGCAGAGGACTTGTAAACTCACCGAGAACAGGATTGTTTTGATATGATATTGATTTGTGTTTCAGATTATTAAGTTCGGTGGTATTGCTGAACGGGAAACGGGCTACCGCAACATCGGGCAAAAGGTCATCCTCTCCGGGTTCACCCCAATGGTTATCATTATCATCATTCCAGGTTCCGTCCAAACCCGAATAATAGAGGTCGGCGGGAATCCCGTTATCTTCATATCCCGAGCCCGACTGTACGTAGCAGTAAAAACCGCGGTACGGAATAAGCTCCACATCACCACCCAAAAGAACATACTCCACATTATGGTCTTGATACTCCTGAATAATGTAGTTTCTTATCTTCTCCTGAACATCCTGCCCGGTCATATTAGCTGTAATGTACTCTTTTGTAACAACTTCACTTTTTATTCCCCTGTCAATATACATTGCCATCAGATCATCAAAATTATTCTCATATTGAGCAGTTGTTATTATCATCAGTTGATAATCATCCGCACTTTTATTATCCGCCGGATATTGTGAAATCATCTTTGTATTTTGAGCAAACCGTAAAACCTTCTCTTTCACCATTTGGGTACTGCTCAAGTTCTGCAATGCTTTTGATGCGGCAGATGTAGGCTGAGTTGTAATCTTTATTTTTACACTTTTATAAAAAGTTACCTCTCCCGTAACGGGATTATACTTCATAGGTGTAAACGTCGAAACGGCAAAAGAGTAGCCGTTCATAAACTGTGTCAACAATTCACCCGTTGATTTGGCGGGATAAAATGAGTCGGTTGAATAGACCTTTTCATTTTTGATGAAGTTAGCCGGAGAATCATCATTTAATGTTCTGGATTGCTGACGCGGATATAGTGTATAATATCCGGGAATTACGGTTTCATCTTCTCCCGTAAATTCAATGCTGACGGCCGATTCGCCGGGAGGCAGCATTATGCTTACCTGCGAGTACGGCAAAACCGGCTCTCCGGTATGTCCGGTAAGCAATGTGTTCTCAAACCGGATAACCTGATATTTTTCTCCTTTCAGTACTTTGTATTCATTGAAACGGTAAATTTTTTCAACTATGCCTGCATTTACTGCGAAAGCAAACAGTGTCAATAACAGAGTTATTTGTAATTTTCTCATAATATTATGATGTTAAATTTGAGTTTAAATATAAAAGCCATATTTGCTTAGACTATGACATTGTTTATTTGAAAATAGTTGTCCGGGGGAGGTGGTTTTTCGTTAGGTTATGCCGAGACCAATTCGGAGCTCCGATAAATTTTATTATTGCAAACCTGATTGGTCTCACTATACATAAAAAATTACAGCAATTTTGGCAGGGAATAAAAAAATTGTATATTTGCCTGTCCGAAACAAAATATTTTGACTGAAAAAACGAAAATACACATTCGCATTGTAAAAGCGGTGGACAATAAATATAAAATAGCAGTTGAAAAGCCGGAAAAGTACGTTATACTCCCCGTCTTATTGGAGTAAGCGTACCTTTTCGATTTTCCAATGCAGAAATAAAAGTAACTAGGTAATTTTACACATACTTAGGCTTTATGCAAAAAAAACAAAAATCAAATAGAGAAAAATAGATTACCTTTGTAATATGATACGATTTAACGAATACATAGAGATTAATACAGAAAAGAGATTTGGCAAGCCAATTATTAAAGGGACAAGAATTTCAGTTTATGATGTTTTATCTTGGTTATCAAATGGAATGACCAGAAAAGAAATCATTAATGACTTCCCTGAACTAACGGAAAATCAGATAAATGCTTGCCTTTCATTTGCAGCCAAAAAGGAACAAGGACAAATATATGCCTGATGAAATTACTTTTTGACCAAAATATATCCTTTCGATTGATAAAACGAATTATTGACCTATTTCCAGACTCAAAACAAGTTCGAGAATTAGGACTTGAAAATTCAACTGATATTGAAATATTTGATTTTGCAAAAAAAAATGATTTTGCAATAGTAACTTTTGACTCTGATTTTTGCGACTTAAATATTATTAGGGGTTTTCCACCAAAAATAATTTGGATAAGGACTGGAAATACAACAACAAAAAACTTAGAGAATCTTTTACGAAAGAAAAATGACTTAATAAAAATGTTTTTGAGTGAAGACTATGGTTGTCTCGAGATAATTGAATAGAAAGCACAAAAGCCTAATCGAGTAGAGTACTGATAGGCTAAAAGCCTATGGAAGATCCTCTTGGACTGGATATTTCGGCCTATATTGACCCGGCTGTAATGCCGGCAACTGTTCATACAGCTATTCGTTGGCATCAATTAAAAAGAACAGAATGAGAATATTGTTAACATTTATTTTTTTATTGACATTTATAGTCAATACATATTCACAGAAATCTAATTTTGAATCAAGAGAGATTATAAAAGAATTAGACTACGAATTACAAATTATTGACTCAATAGAATATACCAATGTAAATGCAAAACTAGTTGAAGAAAATAAGATTAATCTAATACCCCATAGTGAAAATGATCTTGTTAATGAATATCCAAATGTTTTCAAGAAAAAAGACAAATGTTACCAAATAAAACGAATTAACAAAAAACCAATTAGTATTTGTAATAATGATTCAATAGATGAGATAAAAATGAGGAGTCATTATCAATTCAAAGGACAATATTGCGATTTTGGCTTAATATATATCAGTGGATATGAATGGTGGGGATATATCAGCATTGACCTAATTGATGGAATTGGATTTTACACAATGGGTTTTCCTTTAACACTTGACTGCAGAACATTATTTTCTCATTCGAATTATTATGGCGAAGAAGAATTATCATTCACAAATTTGGAATCAAAAAAACAACTTGTTATCGGATTTGAAAACTGGACAACACTCGAAGTAAAACAACTAGAAAAAGAATATTATTTAAAACTAGAACCATTTGGTAGTCGAGATAATGAATTGAAATATATCAAGATTGAAATAAAATAACTGCCCACAATCGAGTAAAGCGCCTATATGCTAAAAGCCTATCGGAGACCCTCTCACATTTATCTACCGAAAAAAAGTGAAGGTCTGGCCCCGTGCTATTCGGGATCTCCGAATCCCGAATTTAATATTTTTTGGATTTACAATCCAAATGGGAAAAAGATCATTCTGTTTTGTTTAGGTCGTATTTATACTTAGGTTCACTAATTTCAGAACAACTGACCCTATGGAAAATGTGATGATCCCGTTTTGTGAGTTTTCCTTTGTGTTTTCTTTGAGCCTTAGTGTCTCTGCGGCTAATTTTCCGCTATTTTGCAACTAAGGCTCAAAGATACTAAGAACCACAAAGGCACAAGGTAATAATTCAATGAACTCATACCAGATAATATGTAAAATCAAGATATTTTATGTAAAACTTCAGATTGAATTTTATGGGTGGCATGGTTAGACCGAAATAGCCAGTTTATTCATATTTCAAAGCCTCCACCGTTTTCGACTTAAAAATAAGGCTTGATTTTATGAAGATTATTGAAATTGAAAGTATAAGTAACAACGCTAATGAAACGAAAAACATCCACCAGGGAATTCCTATTCTATTAGGGAAATTATCAAGCCAGTTAGTTATAAAATACCAGGCTATCGGAACAGCAATGATATTGGCAATGATTACAAGTTTCAAAAATTCTGCAGATACCAAAGCAAATAATCTGGAATTATTTGCACCCAAAACCTTGCGTATTCCCATTTCCTTTATTTTTCTGTTCAACATAAAAGTCACCAATCCGAAAATACCGAGAAAACTTAAAACCAAAGATATTACTGTAAAACCTGTTATAACTCTTGCGATTCTTTCTTCATTACCGGTTGCCCTGTCGTAGTCATCTTTAACATAAGAAAAGTCGAATGGGACCGACGTAAACGACTCCCATACATCTGATATCTTATCAATTGTTTCTTTGTTTTTTCCGTTTAATTCAATGATTACCTTACCCCAAAGAGGCTTTTGTGTATAAACAAGCATAAGTGGCCCGACCGATTTTTTAGCGGTTAAGAAATTGAAATCCCTGGTAACACCAACAATTTTGTATTCGCCATCTGTTTTTATATTCAGAACATCTTCGGCATTTATTTTTCTTTCAGCTTCTTTATTAATTATAATTATCTTGTCATCACCCTGCATCAATGCCTCCTTAAAAGTTTTTCCTTTTATCAACTCTAAACCGAAAATATTCATAAAATTTGTGTCAACTCTTATTTTGGCAAACATATATTCGTAGCCGTTTGACATAGTGCCGCCCCAGTACGACCCAATATTTGCCGGTATATTACCGGAAAATGAAACATTTACTACTCCCGGGATATTCATAATACTGTTTTTAAACACCTTAGTGTTTTTCAATACATCATAAGTAGCGTTCATTGAAATGATGTTTTCCTGCTTGAACCCGGGATCATAATCTTTTAAAAAGTTTAACTGCTTCTGAATTATCATCACCGAAAATATGAGAATTGCCGAAACAATAAATTGAAAAAGAATCAATATTTTTCTGATATTCCCGCTTTTTAAGTTTATGCTTCCCGAAGGTCTGATAACATCCATAGGCCTGAATCTGAAAAGAAAAACAGCCGGATATATTGATGATACAAACGCAATCAAAATACTGCTGCCAAGAAATATCAATAATATTTGAGGGCTGTAAATACTCTGCAAATGTGCTTCTTTAGGTAGGATCTTGAGAATTGCAGGAAGGAACAATTCCATAAGAAATAAAGAGAAAAGTAGTGCGATTAGTGTTATCGCCAGTGTTTCAAAAAATATTTGAGCCAAAAGATTCTTTTTATCAGCTCCAAGCAATTTTCTGAACCCTATTTCCTTTGCTCTCTGACTTGCTATAGCAGTACTCAAGTTGATATAGTTTACAATCGCAATGATTAATACAATAATTGCGATCAGGAGATATAGTTGTGTTAATTTTTTATTCCCGTGATTTAGCCAGGTATCGCTATTTAAAAAATACAGATCACTCAGTGGTGTATATGAAAACTTGTAGTCGCCTTCTTTTATCCCTTCATCAAGTTCTTTTTGTGATATCCAGCCCGATTCAACCATTGCAGACTGTAGAACCCTATTTATTTTTGGCAGAATCTTTTTGGGGTTTGAGTTTTCATTCATCAAAACAAATAATTGAAAACTCCAGTTTCGCCAGTTCGTTTCAATTCCGCTACCCATTATATCCAATGCTATATCAATTGATGCAAATGCATCGGTTACAATACTTGAATTTGCCGGAATATCTTTCATTACTCCGGTTATCCTCATTTGAATTTCCTTTTGCCTGTAACTACTTTTCAAAACAACAACTTTTCCGACAGGATTTATCTCTCCAAATAACTTTTTTGCAGTAGATTCGGATAAAACAATTGAGTTTGGTTCGGACAAAACCTTGTTTTTATTACCCGAAATTAACGGAAAAGTGAATATATCAAAAATACTGTTGTCCGCAATTTCGTAATGTATCTCAAATGTGTTATCATTTTCAGGATTTACAATATTTATTACACTCAGATACATAAGAGCAGATTTCTCTATTTCGGGAATTGATTTTCTGATAATTGTTCCTGCCGGATAAGTAACACTCGGGCCTCCAACACCTTCAATTCTATATATATTATTATAGTTTTTGTGAAATTTATCAGCAGAAAACTCATGCCAGACAAATAGCAGTATAATAAAAACAAGAGACATTCCAAAAGCAAGCCCTAAGATATTAATAAAGCTGAATAATCTGAATCTTTGCAGATTCCTGAATGACGATATAATTAAACTCCGAATCATATTTCTTTTTTTTTATGAGCAAGCGTCCACGCTTGCATTGATCAATAAAAATTAATGAGGCAAGCGTGGACGCTTGCTTATTTGTATTTTATTCATATTTCAAAGCCTCCACAGGATTAGTCATTGAGGCTTTTATTGTTTGTGAAACCACTGTCAAGGCTGTAAAAAACAGGGACAATAACAAGGCGAATGCAAAAACCCACCAAACCATACCAATGTGGAACGCAAAGGTTTCCAGCCATTTACCGGTCAAAAACCATGCAACGGGCCAGGCTATCAAATTTGAAATGACAGTTATTTTTACAAATCCGCCAGACAAAACCGAAAGAATATTTTTTCCGGTTGCTCCGAACACTTTACGTATTCCAATCTCTTTAGTCCGTTGCTCGGCACTGTAAGCCGCCTGTCCGTAAAGTCCGAGACAGGCAATTACAATGGAGATAACGGCAAGCCGGATAAAAGCTTTTGCCAATGTCTTTTCCTGCATATAGTTTTCATCTATAACCGAATCAAGAAAATAGTAGGTAAAAGGCTCGTTATTTACAATTTTATCCCACGATGCTTCCATTCTTTTGAGTACGTCTTCGCTGTTTTTCGGGTTTATCTTGAGCGAAAGATAGTAATAGTAATCCCACGGCGTTATGGAAATCACAAGTGGCCCGATCTTGTCGTGAAGGGATGAAAAATGAAAATCCCTGACAACTCCTATTACTTTATGCTTACCGTCACGACTGATATATTTCCCGACGGGATTGTCCCATCCCAGTTGTTTTGCCAGGGTTTCATTAATAAGAAAGGCGGTTGAATCGGTACCGTATTCGTGTGAAAAATTTCGTCCTTTGACGATTTTCAGTTTCATCAGATCAATGTAATCAAAATCCACATCAAGAGCGTGTATCATAACCGAATGGTCGGAACCCTCGGGGAAATAACCGTTCATTGTAAGACCTGTCCCGGGAAAGGCAGTGGATGCAGCCACTCCCGTAACACCTGCGATATTGGAAAATTCATTCTTCAGGACTGCGGCTTTCTGCATTGCGGTTTTGCTCCCAAGCTCAACCAACACAACATTGTCTTTATCAAATCCCAGATCTTCATTATTCAAATAATGCAACTGACGAATTACAACTATCGTGGAAATAATAAGCACTGTGGAAATAAAAAACTGAAAAACAACAAGTACATTTCTCAGAACCGGCTTTCCTTTTATTCTTTCAAAATATCCTTTTAGTATTACAACAGGCTGAAACCCCGACAAATAGAAAGCCGGGAAACTGCCGGCCACAATTCCTGCAAAGAGTGTAACAACTACTAACCCTGTGAAAAACACAAATGATGACTTGCTAAAGAAATTCATTTCCAATCCCACCAAACTGTTGAACCCGGGCTGAATAAGCTCCAAAAACAGTAAAGCAAAAATAAGAGATATTACGGAAATAATTAACGACTCACTTAAAAATTGCACAATCAGTTGCCCTCTTGTGGCTCCCGTTACTTTTCTCATCCCCACTTCTTTAGCTCTTTTTATTGACCTGGCTGTTGACAGATTGATGAAGTTGACGCAAGCAATCAACAATATAAAAACGGCGATACCCGTAAAAATATAGAGTCTTGCCAAACTACCTTTTGTAGGCAGGTCATACTCCGCTACGGAGTGAAGATGAACATCTTTAAGCGGCTCTGTCATTAATGTTACAAGCCAACCCACATCCCGGTATTTACGATTAATTTGCTCTTCCATAAAATCCGCAAATCGAGCTTTAAAATTTTCAATATCAACATTTTTGTTCAAAAGGATATAAGTGATATAATTATAACCGCCGTCCCAGCCGAGAAACATATCTGGCATCTCGTATAAAGAGGTGAAAGAGAGGAGTGCACCGAATTTTAACTGGGAGTTCACAGGCGGATCTTCCATCACACCTGTGATAAGATAACTTTGGTCGTTATTATAGCGTATTGTTTTTCCCACGGGATTGGCTGACCCGAATATTTTTTCCGCTGTTTCTCTTGTCAAAACAGCCGTAAAAGGCTCTTTAAGAGCTGTTTCGGGATTACCCGATATCAGGTTGAATGTAAAAACATTGAAAACGGATGAATCGGCAAAACTAACGGAGCCTACCTTGTAACTTTTTCCGTCAACATTGAAAAAACCACTTGTAGGATAGGAAAAACGGACGGTACTTTTAACTTCCGGAAATTGTTCAACCATTGAAGGTCCTACCGCCGCATTGGTTATTGCCGATATGGAACCGCCCCCTTCCTTGCTCTCCTCTTTCAACAATACTCTGTAAATATTATCTCTGTTTTTATGAAAATCATCATAAGTAAGCTCATTATAAACATACATAAACATCAAAATACTTAATGCCATACCAAGTGCAAGACCGAAGATGTTTATTAAAGAGAAAGTCTTATTTCTCAATAGATTTCTGAAAGCTATGATAAAATAATTTTTAAACATCGTTTGTTGGATTTTTAAAATTTAGTATTTTTGTGAAAAACAAAATAAAAATGACACAATATATCATCACATTAAAAAAGAGCAAAGTTTCGGATGCTTTCCTGAATTTCATCAAAAATCTTGACTTTGTAAACAGTGTCGAAGAGATCAACGGGGAAGCAAAACCGTTGAAAGCACAGGATTGGGCAAAACCGGGTCGTCCTGCCACCGATGAAGAATTTGAGCAAATGATAAAAGAAGCAGAAAAAGATAAAGGCTTATCATATGATGAAGCAAAAAATATAACCAAAGCATATTTTGAAGAATGGTTGGAAATGAAATCGAAATAGTTATTAAAGAAAGGGCCGCTATCAGTAAGGCTGAAATTATGATTTATATTTCCGATGAGGGAAATCCTGAAAGAGCATATAAACTTTATGAAGAGTTTTACAATTTCATTCGAACACTTTCCTCCTTTCCATACAAATATCCTGTTTGCCGAATAACCCGATATTTTAAAAGAGAATTCAGATGTGTCGTTTTCAAAAAAAACTACATCTTCGTTTACAAACCTTTCAAAACCAAACTCGTTATTTACAATGTTATTCATTCCAGCCGTTTTGTTTTTTAATTAATCACCCTCTCCTCCCAAAACTTTAGGTATCAACCGATTCACCGATTTAACCCCGCCTCCTTCGGATTCGGGCAGGCAACTCACCAATTCAACCTTTTCCCTAATTTCCTTCTAAACACCTGCGAGGTTTTTCTCACCCACAAACTATCTCTCAAACCTCACAGGAGCCTCCTAACCGATTTAACCATTTTACCAATCCTCCTTTTCTCCAATCCTGCAAGGTTCATCCATCGCACCGGCTTCCGCACAAACCTTACAGGATTAGCCATACCATTTCACCGATTTAACCATTTTACCAATCCTCCTTTTCTCCAATCCTGCAAGGTTCATCCATCGCACCGGCTTCCGCGCAAACCTTACAGGATTAGCCATACCATTTCACCGATTTAACCATTTTACCAATCCTCCTTTTCATCAATCCTGCAAGGTTCATCCATCGCACCGGCTTCCGCGCAAACCTTACAGGATTAGACATACCATTTCACCGATTATCCTTTTCGCCTTTTCGCTCTCTTGCCCTCTCGCTCACTCATATTTAATAGCCTCCACCGGATTCAATCTTGCGGCTTTCATTGATTGCCAGCTTACCGTTACAACTGTTATTACAATTGATAATACAAAACTCACAACGAAAGCATAGTACGGAATTGTTATCCTGTTTGCAAAATTGGTCAGCCAAATATCCATCAGATACCAGGCTGCGGGAACGGCGATAATATTTGCAATTAACACAAGCAGCATAAACTTGCGTGACAGAAGTTTCAGAATATTGCCGCCCACCGCACCAAGAACTTTTCTGATCCCGATTTCCCTTGTTCTTTGTTTTACAACATAAGCCGAAAGTCCGAAAAGACCGATACAGACAATAAAAAGCGATAAGATTGAAAACAACGTGAATATTTCGCCAAACTGTTTTTCATCTTTATAAAGTTTTTCGAGATTTTTATTTAGAAAATAATACTTAAACGGAAACTCCGCCGAAAAGGAATCCCAAATATCTTTTATCTCATTGATTTTTTTTGGACCCGTATTTGGCAACAATTTAACAACCAAATAGTTGCGATAGTTCATAAAACCTTTTCCAAAGTACATAGCCAAAGGCCCAATATGGAATCTTGCCGATTGGAAATTGAAATTTTTAACAACTCCCACTATGGGGTCATTCCCGATTTTTTCACCGACCGGATTATCGGTTTCAAGTTTTTTGGCAAGGGTTTCATTTATGATATAAGCGCCCTGCATATCTCCCTTATTGAAATTTCTTCCTTTAACAATCTTCATATTCAGCAGCTCCACCAAATCCTCATCAACAGGCATAGCTGTAAAATGAATATCATCGTCTTTATATGAACGTCCCCAACCCATATATACTTCACCGGGAACTCCCCTCACTAAAGATGCCTTTTCGACAAACGGAAGATTCAAAACTTCCGATTTCAAAAGTTTTTTCTTGTCTTGAATATTCATGTTCAAAGGAATCAAAACGACATCCTTCTTGTCAAATCCCATATCCATATTCCTCATATGTGAGAGTTGTAAAAAGACCGTTATAGTAAAGGATATTAGAACCGCTGAAATTAAAAATTGGAAAACTATTAACCCGGAACGCATTTTTTCCGCTCTTTTTCCCTTTGTAAGCTCACCTTTAAGGATTTTTGCCGCATCCACCCTGCTAAGATAAAATGCGGGAAACAATCCGTTTATAATTCCGAATATCAAAGCCACGAAGGTGAATGCAATAAATACAACCGGATTTTTATACAAACTTAAATTAATATTATCGGGAATCAGATTATTCACCGTTGGCAATGCTAATTCCGCAATCATACAAGCCAATATAAAAGCTATGAACGTAATAATAATACTTTCCAATAAAAACTTCAGGATTATCTGCTTTTTCCAGGCTCCGAAAACCATCCTGATTCCGGTCTCTTTGTTCCTTTCAAAACTTATTGCAGTACTCAGATTAACATAATTAACAACGGCTATTAAAAGGATAAATATTGCAATTGAAAGATAGATGTAAATATAGCTTTTGTTTCCTTGTTTGAAAGTATGGATATCAGGCCGGTCGAAATAGAGTGATGAAAACCTTATTAATTCGCTAACCTCCTCATCTTTAAAGTCTTCTTCCGTGGCATCCTCATTATTTTTCATAAAGAAGCGGATCATCTGCTTATCGAAAGTTTCTTTGAACCGTTTGAGGTCGGTATTTTTATTCAGTAGTAATAAAGAGGTATAACTCCATTCGGAAAAGTCCTTGTCGAAATCTTTTCCGAAAAGATTTTCAAGACTGTAAAAATTTGTCAAAGCTTCGAACCTGATGCTTGAATTGTCAGGTACATCCTCCATAACTCCGGTAATCAAGTACCTGTTTTTTTTAGTTGAGCCTGACCTTTCAAGCTCAATGGTTTTACCTACAACATCCGTTGTTGAAAAGAGTTTACGGGCAAGAGTTTCGGTTAAAACAATGTCGCCTTTGTTTTTCAAAACATCATTACGGTTTCCCTGAAGCAATTTGAAATCGAAAAAATGAAAAAACGAGGAATCAACAAAATAGGTACCAATAATCATTCTGTCATTATCTTTTTTTGCAGTAAGTGTACCTGACCACATTCTTAACTTACCTTCCAAACCGGGAATATTATTACCCACATTCTCCAAAAGAACCGGAGGTGTGGTGTAATAGGTTGAAGCGGTAACAAGATAAATATTATCCCTGTTTTTCTGAAAATTATCAACACTCAACTCATTTCCTATGTAAAGAAAGATAATGAGTGCTATGGCAATGGCAATGGCAAGACCGAGAGTGTTAAGAAAGCTGAACACCCTGTTTTTCCAAAGATTGCGAAATGCTATTTTTAAATAATTTCTAAACATATTTGCTGTTTTAAATAAAAATTGTATTTTTGTGATACTGACATAAATGGAAATATATGGCACAAATAACATTAAACATTTTCATTTTATACCTCAATTAAAATTATACAACATATAATTATCCGGTAAATACTTTGCGTACCATTCCCGTTCCGGCAAGCCGGACATTTTCACAAAACATTAAAGCAGAACGGTTTATCAGATAATAACCTCTTTAACCTTACCTTTTATATTTTCGTTTATTATCTGACCGTCGAACAGTCTCACAATCCTTTGAGCATAATCGGCATCACGTACCGAGTGAGTAACAATTATCAGAGTGGTACCGTTACGGTTGAGATCTTCAAGGAGGTTCATAACCTCCTCACCGTGAGCCGAGTCAAGGTTTCCGGTCGGTTCGTCGGCAAGTATAAGTTTGGGATTTGAGACCACCGCACGAGCAACCGCCACCCTTTGCTGCTGTCCGCCCGAAAGCTGCATCGGGAAGTGTTTGCGGCGATGTGCTATCTTCATCTGTTCGAGGGCTTCCTCAACCCTCTTTTTCCTTTCCGATGACTTGACTCCAAGATAAATCAAAGGTAGTTCAACATTTTCAAACACATTCAATTCGTCTATCAGGTTAAAATTTTGAAAGACAAACCCGATGTTACCTTTACGGTGTCTGGCACGCTGTTTTTCCGACAGTGCCGACACATCTTCACTCATAAACAAATACTTTCCCGACGTCGGGTTATCCAATAGTCCGAGAATGTTAAGTAATGTTGACTTTCCACAGCCGGAAGGTCCCATAATTGCGACAAATTCGCCCTGTTTTACTTCAAAGGTCACATTATTAAGTGCCGTTGTTTCCACCTCATCGGTGCGAAAAACTTTTGTCAGATTTTCCGTTTTTATCATAATTTATTTTTTCACGCAGCTACGCAACAGCGCAGCGACTGTTACTAATTCATTTCAAATCATATTTCTACTTAAACACCAGTTTCTCCTTATCCCCAAACCCGTCATACGACGACACAATTACCTTGTCGCCCGGTTTCAAACCTTCCATCACTTCATAGTATCTTGTATTTTGCCTTCCGATCTTAATTTTCCTTTTAACTGCAAACTCTCCGGATGGGTCAAGGATATAAATCCAATTTCCGCCCGTTTCCTGATAAAAGCCACCTCGCCTGACAATAACGGCATCGGTTTCGCTACTGAATTTGAGACGTAATTGCAGGGTTTGCCCGCGTTTTATTTGTTGGGGTTCGTCCCCGTCAAAATAGAGGTCAACCTGAAAAGAGCCGTTGGTAACATCGGTATATATTTTTTTAATCGAAAGGTCATAGGTTTTACCGGCAAAATCAAATTCGGCAGGCTGTCCGATGAAAACGCGCGAGATAAAGCGTTCGTCAATGTTAGCACGCAGTTTATAACCGTTTTTCATATCTATCTGCCCGAGATGTTCACCTACAGATTTGGTTTCACCTATCTCAACGCTGAAACTGGATAATTGCCCGTCGGCAGGAGCTTTGATATAAAGATTTTCAAGGTTCTTGCGTAACATCAAAAGATTATTTTGCATACGCGCCATCGAAGCATCTATCTGATAACTTCTGCTTGCCGCAGAAATGGAATCCAGCCTTTTGAGTTGGATGGAAATTTTCAGTTTCTTTACCGTATAGTCGTATTCACGTTTTGCATCCTCAAACTCCTTGTCGGAAATAACCTTATCGGCATATAGTTTCTTTTTTCTTTCAAAATCGGTATTGGTTTTATCTATCTGATACTGAAGGTCAACAATATCTTTCTGCCTGTAAAACTTATTCTGTTCAAGACCTATCTTCGTGTTTTGCAGGTTGTTGATAGCATCGTAGATACGTGTCTCCTGCTCCATAAAGCTAAGCTCCATATTGGGATTGGAAAGTTTCAGGATTGTATCACCCTTGCTTAGCAAAGCTCCGTCCTCAACATACACTTTTTCCACAATTCCACCCTGAACAGCATCTATATAGACTGTATTTTTAGGATAAACCACACCGTCAACCGGAATAAACTCCTGAAACTTGCCGGCTTTTACGGTTGCAATTGTAACCAAATTCTTATCAACATAGAGTGAACTTCGCTTATCGCGAAAAAACAACAAATAGACTATGAAAAGCACGAGCAGGCTTATCCAGGTGATGTTCAATATCTTTTTGACAGTCCATTTTTTCTTTTCTATAACTCTATCCATTCCCATATACGTAATTCTTTGATTTTATATTGTTTCAAAATTACGAATATTATGCCACCTATTGTAATAGATTGATAATCAATATTTATATTAAAGTAAAACAGTGATAAGTGTTCGCTATCGTTCAGTTTTGTACAGTTGCGGACAGGGAGAAAATCTAATTGTTATTCTTCCTTGAAATATATTTTCCTGTTGCATAAAAATCATAATCTATTTTCCATAAAAAGCAGTGAAATTTAAAATTAATTGTAATATTTTCAGCCAAATTTAAAATTTGTTTTTAAATTTGTCGGAAAAATAATAAGAAATGATTGTTAGACATATTCAACCGGAGATACTAAAGCGCTTAAATCATTATCCCGTTGTCGGTATTATAGGTGAAAGACAAATCGGAAAACCACTTTAGCTAAATGTGCCAAATGATGTAACCCCGCAAAATATTATATATCAGCATTTTAACTAAATTTTGTAGTGCCTGGCTAATTTTTTAACTCATTGGCTATGTGCTTTTTAACTGTTTTTTCTGTCAAAGTTAAGAGAAAAAGGGTAAGATAAATTATTACTCCTCTTCATAAACCGGTAAAGAGATTATAAATACGGTGCCTTTACCTACTTCAGACCGGAAAGAAATATCACCCCCGGCATTTTCAATTATATTTTTTACCATTGCCAGTCCGAGACCCATTCCGCTTGTTTTTGTTGTAAAGCTTGGATAAAAAACTTTTTCCCGCTGTTCTTCGGGAATTCCTCTTCCATTGTCGGAAAAATGAATGATATGTAAATTATTTTCGGTAGTTATAGAGATCTCTATCAATCCGTTTTCAGGAGTTTCGATAGCCTGAATTGCATTTTTAATAAGGTTGTTAAATACTCTTATTAATTGATCTTTGTCGGCAAGTACAAAGTAAGTTCCCGAATGCTCATAATGAAATTTTATTCCGGTTGAATTTTTAAAAAGGCCTATTGATTTACTTATGACATCCGCCAAATCCGTTTTTTCAAATTTCGACCGCGGCATCTTGGCAAAATCGGAGAATGCCGTAGCAATTGCCGAAAGAGTATCTATCTGTTCCGTCAGGGTATCGGTAAACCTTTTTAATCTTTCATCCCAATCGGGTGCTTTCTCGTCCCAGGCTTTTTGAAGATATTGAACACTAAGTTTCATTGGTGTCAAAGGGTTTTTTATTTCGTGAGCCACCTGCTTTGCCATTTCGCGCCAGGCCGATTCGCGCTCCGACCTTGCAAGCAGATTTACACTTCTCGAAAGTTCATCCACCATTCTATTATATTCATCCACAAGACTCCCTATTTCATCCTTCTTTTCCCACTCTATCTTTTCATTTGTTGTACCAAGTTTCAACCTGCTGATCTTTTCACGTATCAGCTGTACCGGTTTTGTAATATGGTTGGATATTATGAGAGCGACAAAAATAGAAATTCCGATAAGAATCACATAAATATTTATAAATGCCACCAGCAACGCTGAAATCTCATTTGTAAGCTCATCCTGTCTTGCAAAATAGGGAAGATTGATGTAAGCAATAAGATCATTATCAAAGTTTCTGAATGGAATGTAGGCAGAGAGATACTTATAATTGCCTATTGACTCGTCATGAATGAAAAATGATTTCCTGTTATTGCTAATCATATTGAAAGCCTCGGAGTTCATCTTGGCAGAGATAAGACCCTGTTCAAAAATCTCTGTTCGGGATGATGCAAGTAAAGTTCCGTCAAGATTATAAAGATTTATATCGGTAAAAAAGACAAGTGAGAATTTATATAATATGTCACCGAGATATTGATCCATATCAATTGTCAAAGAATCCTCGTCAGAGAGTTTATGCTCAAGTTCAACAAGAACAGAATGAGCTTTTTCGCTAAGGAGATCATGATTTTTTGAATTGTTAAGAGAAATAATGTAAAGCAAAGAACCGGCTCCAACAAAAATAAATGAAATAAGAATTATAGCGGTTATCCATATTTGCAGGCGCTTTTTGAAACTCATATCAAAAAAACGAATATTAACCGGACTGTTAAACAGGATAAGAATAATCAGTAAAAGAAGTCCAAACGATATGAAAATATATGAAAAAGGAGCGGCGATATCTAAAATTCCCGGATTCTTCTTACTGATTATCAATGCTTTATTATTATCTATTTTATAATAGAGATGATTAAAACCGTTTCTGTTGAAAAAGATAAAATTATCTGTAAACTTTCCATAGTGTGACAATGATGTGGAGTAAAAATATTTACCGAAACGTGATACTAACTCACCATTTTCATATCTGGCCCAGGAATATTGCGACAGATCGGTATGCTTTATCTTTTTCTGGTCATATAACAATTCGGGATATCCAATACCGCGTGGAATTATTTTTGAAAAAATCTCAACATATATCTTTATGGATGTGTCGGCAGCTTTATAGTCAACAATACCGATATAATTATCATTGGTCATATCATAATCCATAAAATACAAACCGTCGGTTTGAGTGGGTGTACCATAGTCGGATATAACCTTATTAAAATAGTCATAACAGTTCATAACATAATCGTCGGGCTGTATGTCAAGCGATCGGTTATCGTCACAAACGGTTATCAAAAAATTGTATTTGTCCCAATACGAATTGAAATACTTGTCTATTATATAAGCTTTAATGGAATCATAATTATTGGCACCATAAAACAAAAACTCCTTTACAGGAATGGCAAGTGCGGAGTCGTTTTGCAATTTTTCACTAATATCCTCAAAAAGAAACTCTGCAACAAGGTCCCTTTCTTCACTAAGGTCGGAAGCTATAAGTTTTCTGTTTTCCCTTTCCTTAAAATCATTGCTTTCGTATAAAATAAGAGTTGCGTAAAGTGAAAAAAGAATAAGGAAAAAGACGGTTGTAGAAAATTTGATATTCAGTTTTCCCGATCGGGCAATTATGCTGAAAGAGCCTGCATAAATCAGAAAAAACATCAGGTCAAGTACATCCTCTTTAAATAAAAACCGCATTAACAAAAAGATAATAATACCTGTCCCTGCAATAATCATAAAGAACTCTCCCGGTGTCCGGAAGGATTTGGAAAGGGCAAAGGAAATTTTAAATGTAAAAAGGACAAATGAAAGGGTAAGTAATGCTATACTGAAAAATCCTATTACACTATAAACATTGATAGTTGTAATATCATCAAGATTGAAAGAAATGGACGAATTAATAATGACTCCCGTCAAAAGGAGAGTCAGCAGTTCAAAAAGGAGAAAACTGAAAACCAATGTGGATAGCTGAAGTGCCCTTTTTAACAAATACGGTTTATTGAAAATACCGGAATTAATGATTACCTCTTTGTGGAAAACAACTGCAATCGCAAAAATTGTAACGGAATTAAACAGCAGGTCACCAAGTGACGGAAACCAGTCGGAGTTAGCAAGATATTGCGGACCAAAAAGTGGCGATTGATAAAGCACATCCGGAATCCTGAAATAAAAAATAAGAAACCGTAGCAGGAGGATATCAAAAATATATAAAAGAACCCAAAAGGATTTCCCTTTAAAAATAGAAATTATCCGCCGGTAGGACTGATAAATAATCAGAATAATGAAAATGTAAACAAGCAGATATAGCGAGGTGAGTAAAATAATAAGTTTTTCACCCGGCTTAAATCTGTCGGGAAATTTCAATGAAAACAGAAAACTCCCATCAATTGAATTTATATTGAACTTCCCGGGTTGAGTTGATATTTCAACCTCCGGCGGGATTCTGAAACTTTTTTGATAACTATTTGTAATGTGAGAATTTTCGTAGGGATATGCATTCCTGATGTTGATTAGTCCGACAATCCTGTATGGAAAATTTTCCACCTCCTTTTTTACAAACCACCCATTCGAAAGACGGATTAAACCATCTTGAAAATTATTTGAATTATACTCGTCGGAAACAGATACCGAATTATCACTCCAGAATACCAAACGTCCATTCTTATAAATCAGAACCAAAATACCTTTCTCACGATACAAATTCAAATATTGCTTTTTATCAAAGAGAAATTTAGCATCATGATTTTTAAGAGTGGCTTGAATGTCAGAAAAGATAACTTCAAGATTGTTTTCCTTTTGAGTTAGTTTTTTACGGAAGCTGCGTGTCAGAAATCCCGAATTATTTGGTGAAATATATAAAAAGCTGAGTAACAAGGCAATGGATAGAAACAAACCGGCTAACACCAACGGAATGAGCAAGTTATAATTTCTATGAAAATATTTCCTCATACTATTTTGCTTTATAATATTGAATATCAGACAAATAAAGACTAACTTATTTAAGCCCTTTTGAGCTGTTTTTTTCTTTTTTTTGACATAACATACTTTAAAGGGTACTTACCTTCTTAGAAGGCTTAAAATTAAGAATTTTTTATTTTCAACACATAAATAAGACTGGAATAATATTTTTTATCCGACAACCCATATAAATCGGTTATAAGTCCGTTAAAAAATGCACTGACATAATTTATTTTCCCTTTCTTATATTTTTCGCTCAGCATACTAATGTAAAAAGAATCGAACACCATGGGTTTTACTTTTACGATCTCGAATCCGTATTTTTCCATTAATCGTGCCAAAGAAACCCGATTAAAATGATAAAGGTGTCGCGGAACGTCATATGCTGCCCAAAATTCACCGTACTTTTTTGCATCATAAGAATCGGCATTGGGTATTGCAATTATAAGTCTGCCCTCATTGCGCAGTATATTTTTTATTTGTGTAAGATGCCTGTCAAGATTGTAAACGTGCTCCAAAACATGCCACATTGTAACGACATCAAAACTGTTTTCCTTTAATTCAAATAACGCGGATTCTTCAAAAATATCCAGTCCGAAGTTTTTTATTGCACTATTTCTTGCCGTTTCATTCGGTTCTATTCCTTTGACATTCCATCCCGATTTTGACATTTCATTCAAAAAGTCACCTGTCCCACATCCGATATCAAGAGCCTCTCCCCTACTTAATCCGGCAGTTGCAAAGGAAACTTTCTTCTTAATTGAATACTTTCTGACAGCCTGATACAAACCATTTATAAATCCTTTTGAAGTATTGCTGTGCGAAATATATTCCTTTGATTCATAATATTTCGGAAGGTCTGTTTCACGTGGAACAGGGTTGGTAAATTTGAATCCACAGGAGTTGCATTTTGAAATTGAAAAACTCTCAAGCGATAAAAAATAATCTTTCAAATCAAGAAACTCCGATATGCCGGAACTACCGCAAACAGGGCAAATATTTATAGTTTTCACTTTAGAATTATATTTATAAACCAATTTTGTTTCACGTGAAACAGTATTACTTTTTCCATAACAGGTAATTCAAAACTCAGCCGAAGAGTTACCGTCCCATATATACTGCCAAAACCGAAGCATCAGCCGGAGAAACCCCGGAAATCCTTAATGCTTGTCCCAATGTTTCAGGTTTTACTTTAGATAGCTTTTCACGAGCTTCATAAGAGAGAGCAGATATCTTAAAATAGTCAATATCTGCACCAAGCTTTAAGTCCTCAAGCTTATTCAACCTGTTTGCCATTTCTTTCTCCTTTTCAATATATCTGCTGTATTTAACGAGTATTTCAGCCTCTTCAAGACATTCATTCAAATAAGTTTCGTCATATTGTCCGGCAAACTTTGAAATACCTTCCACATTTTCAATCAAATCTTTTAATTGTATTTGCGGTCTGGATAAAACAGTTTCAATTTTTACTTTCTGTGATAGTTTGCTTGTACCTTTTTGCTCAAACAAAGAGTTAATTTCATCCGGACTAATACTTTCCTTCTTGAAAAACTTTACCAACTCGGAAATAATTTCATTTTTACGCTCAACCCTTCTCATTCTCTCTTCACTTGCAAGTCCTATTTCATAACTCATAGGAGTAAGCCTCAGATCCGCACTATTCTGCCTCAATAAAATACGATATTCAGCCCGGGAGGTAAACATTCTGTATGGCTCGTCAACACCCTTTGTGATAAGGTCATCAATCAAAACACCGATATATGCATCGGACCGTTTCAAAACGAACTCTGAAAGTCCGTTTATCTTCCGGTGAGCATTAATCCCTGCAATCAGACCCTGTGCAGCCGCCTCCTCATATCCGGTAGTTCCGTTTATTTGTCCGGCAAAATAGAGACTTTGAATCAACCGTGTTTCCAAAGTATATTTAAGTTGCTCCGGAGGAAAATAGTCATATTCTATCGCATATCCCGGCCTGAATATCTTTGCATTCTCAAATCCCGCAATTTTTCTTAGGGCTTTCAACTGGATATGATCAGGTAAAGAGGAAGAAAATCCGTTTACATAATATTCAATGGTGTTCCACCCTTCGGGCTCAATAAAGAGTTGATGGCTGGTTTTGTCGGAAAAGCGCTCGATTTTATCTTCAATGGAGGGACAGTACCGGGGGCCTGTTCCCTCAATGGTACCTGTAAACATTGGGGATTCGTCAAAACCGGTTTTCAAAGTATCATGTACTTCGGTACTGGTATATGCAAGATAACAACTTCTTTGTTTATTAAGTACAGGAGTATCCGTAAAACTGAATTTACCCGGTTCTGCATCACCGGGCTGTTCAATAAGTTTAGAAAAATCAATTGTTCGTCCGTCAACTCTCACAGGAGTACCGGTTTTCATTCTTGCCGATTCAAATCCAAGTTTAATAAGTTCTTCGGTCAAATTTTCGGATGCCCTCTCCCCCATTCTTCCTCCACCGAAATTTTTTGTTCCGATATGTATTGTTCCATTCAGAAAAGTACCATTCGTAAAGATTACGGCCTTTGATTTAATTTCCTGACCCATCAAGGTTTTAACACCTAAAATTTTGTTACCGTCAGTTAACACACCTACAACCGTATCCTGCCAGAAGTCCAGATTTGGTGTTTGTTCCAGCATATTCCGCCATTCGATAGTAAAAAGTGTTCTGTCGCTCTGAGCGCGCGGACTCCACATTGCAGGGCCTTTGGATTTATTCAACATCCTGAATTGGATCATTGTTTTATCCGTGACAATTCCTGAATATCCGCCCAAAGCATCAATCTCGCGAACTATCTGTCCTTTGGCGATTCCACCCATAGCCGGATTACACGACATTTGTGCAATTGTTTGCATATTCATCGTTATCAGCAAAACCGAGGAGCCAAGATTGGCAGCAGCAGCAGCAGCTTCACTACCTGCATGACCGGCTCCGACAACTATAATATCATATTCGCCTAACATCGTTTACACATTGTTTTGAATAACACATAAAACCTCTGCAAACCGGAATAGATTGCAAAGTGTTTCACGTGAAACATCTATGGGAATTACCCTAAAATTTCAGGCAGCAAAGATAAGCAATAATCCTCTTTCTTTCGCATTAAAGAAACTTCGTCAGGTGTCTTATCGTTATAACCGGCCAAATGTAATATACCGTGGATTATCACCCTGTGAAGTTCCTCATAAAAAGAGACATTAAATTTTCCGGAATTTTCTTTAACACGCTCAATACTGATGTATATTTCACCGGAAATTTCATCTTCAATTTCCGATAAATCAAAAGTGATAATATCGGTGAGTGTGTCGTGGTTAAGATATTCTATATTAAGTTTATAAAGGTAATCGTCACTGCAAAAAATAAAATTCAGGTCACCGGGCAATTTATTTTCATTGCCAATGACAACCCCAATCCATTTACGCAACTTTCTTTTATTTTTTAGCGCAAAGGATATGTCTTCAGTGAAAAATCTTACTTCCGAATGATTCACAAGTTACTAATTGTCAAGGACTTTCTCGGTTGTTTTGGAATAATCCTTAAGTTTTTTTATTCTGTCGACAGCGGTTTCGAAATCAATACTGGAAATTTTGAATCCAATCTCAATTTCATTACCGTTGCCGACAAAATTGACATCGTCTGATAGTGATTTTATTAGAAAGATCCCTCTTCCGGGAAATTTTTTCTCTTTTCCGTCATCTTTTACATCCGGAATACTTTGATAATCAAAGCCCTGACCTTCATCTTTTACGGTGAAAGTAAGTCCAGTAGATTTTTTCTCAAAAGTAATCGTAATGATTTTCTCCGGATCTTGTTTGTTGCCGTGCATTAGGGCGTTTGTAAATGCCTCGGTTAGTGCAACATTAATACATCCCAGATAGCTGTTATTAAGATTGTATTCCTCGCAGATATCCTCTACGAGCTGCTCAACCTTATGAATGCTCTCCGGTAATGATTGTAATCTGAGTGTTCTTTGTTCTGTTTTCATCGTTCTTCGAAATTAAAAAAATATTCATTAACCTTGTTCTTGTAAAACTGCTTTAAACCTGGCGGAACCGTTCTTAAAAATTCCACCTCGTTTGATTGTTTTTGTTTATACTTAAATAATTCATCAGGGTTACGATATTTTTGATCTTTTGCTTCTTTTGATTCTCTTTCCTCCTTCATTTCTCTCTCCATTTCGGCTTTTTCCGACTTAAGCATCCGTGTAAGTATCTCTTGCTGACGCATTAAAGTTTGTTGGGTAATACGTTTATTCACGAGGTCGGTTTCCGTGTCTTCCATCTTTTTTATTGTTTTCTTCAGCTCTTTGCTTGCTCCCATTTGTCCCTCTTTAGATAATTGTTCGGAATATTTTTGCATCTGATTTCTCAATGCTTCCTGTTGTGCAGCCAGCTTGGCAAGTTGTTCACTCATTCCGTCGGAACTTTTACCATACTTTCCTCCGGGCTTCTTACCCTTATCTTTCATTCCCTTTTTAAGACTCTCAATCTGTTTATTAAGCTGTTGTTGCAACTGACGCATTGATTTCATCGAAGATTGACCGGAGGAGCCGGGCTTGGGTTTCCCCGATTTACAGGATTTATTTCCCGAAGCTTGCTGCATCATACTCTGCATCATCTGGTTAAGTGTTTCCGAAAGCATAAGTGCAAGATTGTTGATAGAGGTCATTGCATATTGTTGTTTACTTGCTGCAATTCCCGTCCTTCTGTCATTCAGATATTTTATGGATTGGCCTATATTACTATTTATAGATGATATTTCACGGGTTACAAAAGGCTCAATCATTATTTGACGTTTGCTTAATGCAAAGAGTGAATCCTCAACAATCTGCAAATCGTCCTTTATGTTTTTTTGTTCCTGACTAAGTTCATTGTACTTAGGATCACTAAGATTCATATTATTGACCTTGTGAATAAGATCTTCCTGGTTAAATGAAAGTTGAATAAGATTCTCCAAAATGCCTCGTAATGTTTCAATATCTTCCTCCATTCCTTCGTTGGACATTGCTTCCTGCATATCCTCCATTGACTGCTGCATTTGTTGCATTTGTTGAGCTGCATTATTTTGAGATTGCGATGCTTTCTTTCTTTTGTTTTTACCGAGAGATTCCTTTGCATTCTCCATCTCTTCATCCACCTTTTTCCGGGCTTCTTCCTGCTTATTAAAGTCGTTGGGACTTTCGAGCTGCTTATTCAAAGAATCAAGCTTATCCATATCCTTCTTAATGTCATTGAATTCATCCTCAATTTTTTCCTGCTCCTTTTTCGACTCCTCGGAAGAGAGCTCTTTCTTCCCGGTTTTTTCTGCAAGCTCTTTTTGCTTTTTGGAGAGCTCATCCAGTTTTTTTACCGTTTCATCCAGTTTTTGTTCGAATTCAATCTGTTTGAAAAGTTCAAGGTCACGATCAAGCATCTTTTCCAACTCTTCATTCGACAATTTCATCTGCTCAAGCATTTCGCTCACTTTATCCTTGTCAACCTGTTTAAGAAGCTCTTCAAGCTCTTTGAATAGCTTATTCATCTCCTCATCCTGCATAAGCTTATCAAAAAGCTCCTCAAGTTGCTTTTGTTTTTCAATCAGATTTTCGTCAATATCCTTATATTCCTGTTCCCGCAATGACTTCTCCTTGTTTTCTTTCTTAATATTTTCAATAGTGTTTTTCAATTCCTTCTGCTTATCAAGTAACTGTTTTATCTGTTGTTTATCCTCCCAGTTCAGCTCCTTTTTATCAAAAAGTTTCTTGTTTATATCATTAATATCCTTTTTGAGCTTCTTAACATCCTTCATTGCATCATCCAATTGATCCTTAATCATCTTATTGGACTTATCGGTTTCCTCATCAACCTGCTTCAATGTTGGAGTTTTAAATTCCATTATCTGCGAACGGGATGATTTACTGCCGTTTACAGCATCATTATCCCAAACCTCAAAATAGTACTCCAGACGGTCACCCGGTTTTATATCCAACGATGCAATATCAAAAAAATGAAAATATTGTTGAGCATTGATATTCTTGTTTATGGAAATAGTATCGGTAATCAGGCTATCAGTAACCCCTGTTTCATCTTTTATTCTATAATTGAAAGTGAGCAATGCGAATCCGTAATCATCTTTTATAGCACCTTTGAAATAGAGGCGTTTATCATAAACGGAATCGGTGTACTGCTCAACAAGTATTGTGGGATAAAGATCAGGAATAACCGTTATCTGATAAGTAAGAGAGTCTGTATTTTTTAAATACTCATTTGATACGGATACAGAATAATTCCGGTTTTTAAAAAATCTGTCACTATAAACAAAAGCATTGGAAGAATTAATTGGCAACTCATTTGTTTTGTCTCCAAACCTGAAATTGACCACATCGGTATTCTTTGTAAAAAATTTCCAGGTAACTTTCGAACCTTCGGGAATAATTATATCGCCGTTATTTGAAATATCTTCATCTTTTTTACCTGTATAAGCAGGGTAATCGAGATGCACCGTGAAATCAAGTATTACAGGTTTTGGCAAAACCTTTAATTTATACTCCTGCGATTCAAATTTATCACCAACAAGCTTAAACTTCCTGTCTTTCTGCACATTAAGAAAAGTGTAATAAAACTTCACCGGACTCTCCCTGTTTAGTTTTATACGGTTGTTACCTGCCAGAATATAAACATTCTCCGGCACCTCATCTCCTTCAACCCTGACATTCAATCTAAAATCTTCATGCTGGATAACCTTCAGGTCTTCATTTTCAACTTCAATTGAGAAGGGCGGTTTTTCCTCATAATAGACATTATGGTTGACGATTCTGACAGCAGGCTCGGTAATGACATTGGGAGCAATAAAAAGAATTACAAAGATTATCAGAATAGGAGGGAGGGCATACTTCAAATATCTCCTGTTTTTCCCGAAATGAATAGCAGAAGTAAACGGAACCGGCTTCAATTCATTTGTTTTTTGTTCAATACTCGCCTCAATAAGTTCCGGGTTATAAATGTCGTCCGATTCCAGTTTTTTAAGCTGTAATGTATTGATAAGCTTATCGTTAACTTCCGGGAAAAAATTTCCTATTATTTCGGCAGCCTGCTCGTAAGAGATTATTTTCCCGAATTTCAGTAACTTAGAAATCGGTATAAAAATGTATTTAAACAGCGTGATAAAAGTTAAAACCAAATAAGAATAAAAAATAATTGCCCTTGCCTGTGAATTAAAATGCCCATAATACTCAAGCAGGTCGGCTAACAGAAAAAAAACAGCCAATAGTGAAAGACAGTATATGGCACCTTTTATCAGTTGATTTTTGTAATACTTCCTGATAAACTTATCTATTTTTTCGATTATATGTTGATAACTATCTGCCAATTTTTAAATTTATATAGCTAATAATAACGAATACAACCAATTCGATATTTTATTAATTTTGCAAAAATACGGAAAGTTGCTTGCATTGGGCAACATTAAATTTATAAAATTCATTAAAATGAAAAAGTCTATTCTCACAGTATTTGTAATCCTCATCTCTCTAACCTCGTTAAAATCACAGCAAAATTTGGATGTAACCGAAAGCCTGCAATGTAGCAGGGCTAAATTTTATAAAGACTATTTTCTTCAGTCGAAAGAGATAATCCAATCACCGCTTTTGTTTGATTACGATGTTAAATTCTACTTTCTCGACCTTAACATTTCAAACAATAGTGTTGACATTTCGGGAAATGTGACGGTAAATGCCGAACCTGTTGTTACGGTTCTGGATACTTTTGCACTTGAACTTATTGATGATATGATCATTGACTCGATAAAAATTAACGGAGCGATTCACAATTTTCAACATACCGGCAATGAAATCTTCATACCGTTACAAAATCCGGTGCAGCAGGGGGAGTTGTTTAGCTCACGGATTTTTTATCACGGTACTCCGCCAACCGGGGAATTTTTCTCGGGAGTTTCATCGGAATATGATGAAAACTGGGAACAAAACGTATCCTGGACACTTTCCGAACCTTTCAGCGCTCGCGAATGGTTTCCCGTAAAGCAGGATCTTACGGATAAAGCGGATTCGGCCTGGATTTTCCTAACTTTTAACGATACTCTTAAAGCAGGTTCCGAAGGTTTGCTTACCGCAATCGTTCCCCTGCCCGACAATAAAGTCAGATACGAATGGAAAACTCGCTATCCCATTGATTATTACCTGCTTTCATTCGCAATTGCCGATTATGAGGAGTATGATATTTATGCAAAACCGTCGGCAATGCAAGGCGATTCAATATTAATCCAGAATTATATTTACGATACGGAAGGATGTCTGGATTACTACAAATCCAATATTGACAATACGGCAGATTTTATTGAACTTTTTTCCGATTTATATTCTCTTTATCCTTTTCACAAAGAAAAATACGGTCACTGTATCACGGCTCTCGGCGGAGGAATGGAACACCAAACAATGACGACTCTCGGTGGCTTCGGCTTCGGAATAGTGGCTCACGAACTCGGCCATA
>JALSSR010000276.1 GCA_026984135.1 Bacteroidales bacterium | reverse complement strand
AACAATGCTCTTGCCCTGATAGCGATATATTTTCTCTTTGTGTACCTGCGTACCGAGGATGTCATAACATTTCAACTCCATATTACTGTTGTGTTCGGTATTTTTATATTCAAAGGTAACTATTCCCGCCGATACGGGATTGGGATATGCTTTTACAGGTATCTTTTTTATGCTTGCGTAGTACTCTTGGGGTGTGGGTGAATCGTGGATATATGTCCAAACAAAACAGTCTGTCATATCTATTGTGCCGGATTGAATGCCTCCCGGGCACAGGCTGTCGTAATTGTGAGGTGTCGGGTCGAAAGGTACATCATTGAGGTTTTCGTCTATTTTGTAAACGTAGATGTCTGTTTTTGCAGGGTTTGATTCTTTTATCCCTGTTACTATTACATAATTCGAATCGTACGTTTTTATAAGTCCCGGAATAAATGATACGGTATTTGGATGAGATTGTTGGTTAAATATATTTCCAACTGTATCAATTATCAATTCTCCAAAGGGATTAGCACTAAAATCTGGTCCAAATTGCGAAGTTGTCATAAAAATATTTTCATTAATTCTTACAATATTTCTAATGTCACTACCTTTGATTTCCTGTCCAATTTGATCATTAAATATCTCATTAAATCCAATCTCCTCTCCATTAATGTTAAAAAACATCAAAATAGCATTATCCTCATTAGTACTACTATATGCTCTTCTAACACCAACCCCCATCAGAATGGAATCATTTATTGCAATTGTTTTAAAAGCATCTCCAAACACCGAATCCAAAGCATAAAACGGCAAAATCCATTTTTCGTTAAAAAGACTGTCTATTCCGATAAATAGAGGACGAAGGAATACATGTGTAGTATCGTCGGGATAGGGCCAGTAACAAAAACCGGAAATGTAATAGTCATTGTTGATCTCGGTTAAATTATAACCTGTAGCCTCTTCAATCCACGGATAGTTATCTTTTGAGGCATAGCCCTTTTTCCAAAGCACATCTCCGTCGGTTGACAAACCTATCAGGAAAATCGTTTCAATTTCGGGATCTGAATCAATATAGGTTAACAATACTAATTCGTTATTATCCGTTATTAAAATGTCCAAACTTGAACCGGATTCATATTCATCGCTATAATCCAGTATTTTACACCACGCTTTATTTCCGCAGGAATCAATTTTTGTTACAAAAGGCCATTGGCTGGGGTAGGTAGTAAATCCGGTAACATAGATATTTCCGTTATCATCACTTACCGATGCAAATTGGGCAACTGTACTTAAATCGTGCTCCATTACTTTATCATATACCATTTCAAGATTTACATCCGTTTTTATATTCCATCCCAGGTTATAGGGGCTACCTTCAAACCCACCCGACAGGTAATAGCCTTTATCATAAAGCTCCATTATATCATTCATTTGGTCCCATCTCCCCGCCTCACCGAAGTAAACCTCTGTTTTAGTTTGCGGAAAAAGAGATGTAGCAAAAAGTACATTAATTATAAAAACAAATATTTTTTTCATTTTGCTGTCAGTTTTAAATCAAGGTTGTGCCCGTTAAAAGGACACAACCATAAATTAATATTAATTAACTACCGTAAATTTAACGTTTTCGATCGTTTTGCCGTTTATCTTCAATATTGCGAGAAAAACACCCGCTTTCCATTTTCCGGTATCCACTGTCAGAGCATCTTGCTTACCGGAAATGCATTTTTCATATTTCACATTTCCGTTCATATCGAATATTTCAACGGTTGCCTCGGTATCCAAGTCGAAACAATACTCTATAATGACAAAATCCTTTGCGGGAATGGGTTTTACTGACAGGATGTGTGGTGCCTCCGCTACTTTTTTCATTATCTCGCCGTATGCAGCGGCAACGGATGTTGATTTCATCACATCGGGCACAAGAACAGGTTCGTTATATTCGATTTCATTCAGAGCCCACAGAATATTGCGTGCATAGGCACTTATTTCACCGGCATCAGCCTGTTCTATGTTTTCCAGTACGGTTATGTCATTACTATCGGCTTGCAACGGACTTTTACCCTGCTGCGCCAAGCCGTGAAGCAATTGGTAATATGTTGTCATTTGAGTGTGAAGGAGTGATTGTTCGGCTTCAAAGTCGAATTGAGTAGGCACCGCATTTAACACGTCAAAGCCTGCATCCCAGTCCCCTTGTTTTGCATCTATAAATGAAAGCAAATATTTTGCCTTTAAGTCGTGTTCGTTTTCAAGTAGTGAAACAAGGCTGTCGGCTGAAGCTGCGGGATTTACCGTATCCTTCATATAGTACTTTACAAGTGAATTAAAGTATTTGGCTCTTTGCAGTTTGAATGCTGTATGTCTCGACTCTGTTTCTTCCCTTATGGAAACGATGCTGCGTCCGGTCAATATCTGAGCTTTCATATATTCGGGCAACGGGTTCCACCGTTGGTCCAGTTTCAATATCAGTTTTTCCGATTTTGCAGCTTTGGGATTGGCAACCATAATATCCCTGATCATAACTCCGGGCAACACATCCTCTTTTTCTATTGCCGTACTGATAACAGTATCGGACAGATAGGGCGATTTATTCATCAACTCGGTATAAACCTGCATCGTTTCGGAAGGAACACTGTTGTCAACACCTGTTTGTGTTGCTTCGGTATTTCCGCCGTCAATGAGAAGTGCAAGCAATGTTTCGGTGGAATCTATCTTTTGATCCGATTGAGCAATGCTGCTGCGCAAACTTTCGCCGGTTCCCGTACCGCCTCCACCACCTTCTTCCGATGGCGGGCAGCCGTTTTCAAAAGTCCATTGAGAGCCAACAATTTTACCCTCCAATGTAACCGTACTTTCAGTGTAATCAACGGGTTTGACTCTAATGTCATTATTATTTAGAGGCCAGTAATAGGTGATATGGTTAGCTTCGTTAAGGATATCATCAAAATCATCGTTTGGATTTTCACTATCAATCTGGAACAGGTTACCTGCCATATCCTGCGCACTGGAAGATGCGGAGCCCTGGTTGGTAGCAATACCTGCATAAGAATTTACAACCGGCAAATCCCAGGTAATAACCTTATCCATAACCGTTCCGCTGTATTGGTTGCATCTTAACTGAAGACCTTCGCCGTTTTTATCACGGTTCTCACCTTGTATATCCATTCCGCACTCAAGGTTTGTGAACCAGTTGCGGTAAATTTCGTTAGGTTGAGTGCCGGATTCGTTAACTATCAGTCCTACACCAGTCCGGGAGGTGCCATCGTGGAAAAAATTGTTTTCTTCCACTTTGTAAGCTGTGGAACGGTCCAAATAAAGTCCGTAACCGCCCTCATTATCACTCCAGGGGGAATTGATTTCAAAATTATTATCGGTAATGGTCGCACCTGTCATTGAGCCAATGTATATACCTTTATGATTATTAACGAAAGATGTGTGTTGAATATCGGCATAATATTCACTACCCGAAACAATGGCATATATCCCCTCATTAAGGTTTTGGAAAAGACCGTTATTCCACTGGTCACCTGTCTTTTGTCCCTGTACGAAGAATTTGGAATCGAAACTATGAATACCGATACCGAACTGATTAACGGGAGTTTGGTTATCAAAAGTGCAATAGTTAAAACGCACCGTATTTATACCGCTCATTTTAACAAAAACAGGTTCATCATATTCTGTAAAGTATAGTCCGTCGGTAATAAACTGACAATTTGTAAAATAGCTGGCACTTGAGTAAGTATAACCGTCAAAAGGATACTTGTAAAACCTCACGGATGTCTCATTATCAACAAAATATGAGTTAAGAGCTTTAATAATACCGCCGGCAAATTTCATATCTGCATAGTCGCCTTTTTGTTCGTCGTGTACAATTTTAATCGTTTTAATACCTGTGATTGCATTTTTTACGGTTGCATTACGTAAAGTAACCTGCCCTTGATATGGCAAATTATCAGGTTTTGTCGGGTCGCCCCAAACTTCGATGCCTTGCCACATATCGCTACAGGAGTTTGTCAATATCCCGCCGTCAATGCCGAGTTGACCACCCCGTTTAACAATTAGCGAGGCTTCAGGTACAAATTTTACGGTAGCCTGAATTGTAAGAGATACTCCGGATTCGACAATAACATCCGAGTAAATTTCTCTATCCGTATCCCAAGTTTCGTTTTCCGTAACTACATAAGGAGTTTCGAATTTATTACATACAGGTAAGGCAGCTTCCCAAACACCTCTACCGAAAGTACCAACTGTAAGAGATTCCTTATTATAGTTAATTTCCAAATCATAAATATAAGTATTCGGAAGCTCACCTGTGACATTTACCCAGTCTGTCAATTGATCGTCTGTATAAAACAATCCGTTATCGGTTCCGACATAAATAGTATGGTTAGTGCTTTCTCTGTCAAATACAATAGTATTAACATTGAAGTCAAAATTACTATTTAACGGAGTCCAAAGATATTGGCCTGTTTCATCATAATCAATTGAATAAACAACACTTTGATTCCACGCACTAGCGGCAACATAAATATGATCCGGATTATCATCATCAATTGCAATATCCGTAAGCCAGCCTACAATGGGTGATTCACCAACATCAATCCAATCATTCGGACCTTGCCCTCCTCCCACAGTCGTTTTAAATATGTGTTGCTTAAGACCTGTTTGGTAAAAATCATTTCCAACCCAACTGACGTATATATAATCAGGATCGGCAGGTGTAGTTTCAACACAATGAACCGAAGGATCGGCATAAGGTGTATTTGTAATAAAACTAAATTGATCTTCAAATTTTTCTATCCTTTCCCAAGAGCCGTTCACCAACTTTTTTAATCCCCATTTATTCGCATTCCAACCCGGATTCCCTTTAGTATAGGAATTTCCTCTAATATATAGTATTGATGGGTCGGCATAATCATATGTGAAATATAGTCCGAAGGTTGCCCCGGATGGGGTAGTATATGAATTGAACGAATCTCCGTGATTTGTAGATCTAGCGATTTGATACTGCGAAGACCCATACATAATATTAATATCCGTAAAATCGCACAACGGCTTAGACCCGTCACCGCCAAAAACCCATCTCTCTGACCAGTCGTTTTGACTAATGGGTTTATAAATATTAGTACCGCCATCGTGTTGTCCGCTTAAAACAATATTTCTGTCCAATTCGGAAGTTGCAACAGAATAAACAGTTGCGATGGCAAGGCCATTATTTTTCCTTTGCCAGTGTTCCGCAGGATTGTTTAAGATAGTTGTCGTGTAAATTCCGCCGTCCGTACAAACCCATAAATTACGATAATTATCAAAGGTCATAAATCTGTAATCGGGATGGATTGGGTTGTTATAATGAGCAATTGAATTCCAATTGCAAAGATTATCATCAAGCAAATTGCCGGAAATATTTAATGGTGCAGTACTTCCGTAAGCCATCATCAATTCATCGGAAGGTGTTAGTTCGGGTGTTACTTTCCAGGCAAGGATGCTTCCCGTACTAATTCCTGCAGTACCTCCTCCTCCGTTTACCTGTTCCGGTAATATACCTTTATCAACCCAGAAATCCGAAGAAAGATCGTATTTGAATAATTGACTGTAACTGGTATCCTTAACACTAACAACAATAAACAATAAATTCGGTGCTCCGTTTGATATTTCAATTGATATTTGTCTGTTATCAAGATTATAATTATGGCTGTTATCAAGAAAAGACGTATCTTGCAGCTCCTGCGTTTGTGAAGGATCATCAAGGTCTATTGTCAAAACCGTTGTAGCTTTTGCACCCGAAGCGTATGCAATTGTATTGTCATCGGGTTTAAGTTCAATGTCAATAAATTTTCCTTCCACAAGTAAATTCCAAACAGGTTCATCGGCAAGAGCATTAAGACATTCGTACACTCCCTGGTTAGTAGTAACTAAGAGGTGTGCACCCGGGCCCGGCACAGTAATAACTTTACGTGTATTGATTAAAGATTCCAAGCCTATCATTTCCCAGGTATTACCGGCATCCAATGTTCTCCAAACTCCAATGGATGGTTGCCAGTAATTATCATCTCCTGTTGTTACAAACCAATGATTTTCACTGTCGTTAATATCAACCGTAACTGAAGATATTGCTATGTTAGGCATTCCCTTATCGGTTCCTGCATTTATCCAATGACCTCCATTATCCGTTGAACGCCAAAGGCCGCCCATTGCAGCTCCAACAAATATTGTATTTTGAGAATAATCGTTAGGATCGAAATATAGATACATTGCTCTTCCGGTACCGGCCGATATATAACCCTTTCCTTCGGGTGAATCATTGGGTCCTATTTCATTCCATTCAAAAAAATCGGGGTCGCTTACAAAACCGGCATCACCCTGTAAAAACTCTTGAAGATTATTTAGTAGGTTTTGATGGTATGCATCAAAATCACCTGTCGGGTATAATCGCGGCTCCCACATATATTCCCACGACTTAAAGCCTCCGTATCCGTATTCATCAAGTGAATCATAGGTTGTCCAACCGTTTGCGGCCAATATGGAATCGTAATAGGCTTGCATTTTTGCTTGTGTAATATAAAAATTTTCCGTGTTCTGTGCATTGCAAATTACTGTGAATGATAATGCAAGGAATATTAATATTTTTTTCATATCCTTTTTTATTTTCTTGTTAAACTTCTTTTTAGTTTTATACCCTTTCGATAATCGTAAAATAAAAAATATCACGGAAGGTATGGCCGTTGGGATACGGGCGGTATCCGTATGTGCAGGTGAAAATCCCTTGCCACCCGGAATTTTGCAATTGCTTTATGCCGTTACCCCGTTTTGCCTGCCCGTACGGGGTAACGGTGTTTAATAAATCTGTTTTTCCCTATATAAAATATCGAACATAATTTCTGAATTCCGCATTGTATTATTATAACTGTATAAGTGATTTCGTGTTTTCGAGGGGGGGCTGACTATCAG
>JALSSR010000275.1 GCA_026984135.1 Bacteroidales bacterium | reverse complement strand
CAATACTTTGAACTTTTGCAGGAATATTATCCTTATCCCTTTTAAAGTCAATTATTCTGTATTTTTGCTTATGACCACCTCCCAAGTACCGCATGGTCATTTTCCCTTCACTATTTCTACCTCCTGACTTCTTCCTGGGAGCCAAAAGACTCTTTTCAGGTTTTGAAGCAGTAATATCATCAAACGCACTTATTATTTTAAAGCGTTGACTGGACGTTGTCGGTTTGAATTTCTTTAAAGCCATTTATCTAAATATTGCTATAAAAATCAATTGTTTCACCATCGGCTAAAGTAATGATAGCCTTTTTATAAGAATTTGTTCTGCCTGAAATAATACCGGATTTTGTAAATCTTGATTTAGCCTTTCCGGAGTAGTTCATAGTATTAACGCTAACTACTTCAACACCATAGAGGTCTTCAACAGCCTGCTTAATCTGAATCTTGTTAGCTTTTTTATGAACAATAAAACCATAGCGATTTAATTTTTCGCCAAGTTCTGTCATCTTTTCTGTTATTACCGGCTTTAAAATGATATTCATCTTATCGCTATTTTATATTAGTTATTAGTATGAATCTTTTCAATAATCTCAATGGAACTTTCGGCAATTATCAATTTGTTGGCATTAAGAACATCATAAGTGTTAATGTCTTTTGCATTGATAATTCTTGCCTTTTGCAGATTCCTTAATGACAGATAAACATTTTTATCGGTCTTAGGAAGGACAACCAATACTTTTTTGTTTTGCAAATCAAAACTATTAAGTAATTGTACAAAGTTTTTAGTCTTTGGAGTATCGAAAGAAAAATCTTCAACTACCAAAATACCATCTTCCTGTGCCTTGTAAGTCAATGCGGATTTACGGGCAAGTCTCTTAAGTTTCTTGTTAAGTTTGAAGTAATAATCTCTCGGCTGAGGTCCGAATATTCTTCCGCCACCTCTGAACAAAGGATTTTTAATACTACCTGCTCTCGCAGTACCGGTACCTTTTTGTCTCTTGATCTTCCTTGTACTTCCTTTGATCTCACCTCTTTCCTTTGCTTTATGCGTACCCTGACGGGCATTAGCCATATGCTGTCTGACATCAAGGTAAATAGCATGGTCATTCGGTTTAACGCCAAATACACCATCATCAAGCTTAACCTTTTTGTCGGTCTTATTTCCGCTAATATTATAAACTGCTAACTCCATCTTTCAAGTATTACGTATGAACCAATAGGACCCGGAACCGATCCTTTAACAACTACAATATTTTTATCAGTATATATCTTCATAACCTGCAGGTTGATCATCTTAGTTCTGTTTCCACCGGTTCTGCCTGCCATTCTCATTCCTTTAAATACTCTTGAAGGATATGAAGATGCGCCAATTGAACCGGGAGCTCTTAACCTGTTATGCTGTCCATGAGTTGCATCGTTAACGCCACGGAAGTTATATCTTTTAACCACTCCCTGAAAACCTTTACCTTTTGAGGTACCAACCACATCAATATACTCACCCTCAATAAAAACATCGGCTTTCACAACGTCGCCGAATTTCTTTTCGTGCCCCTCTTCAAATCTTGTAAATTCGGCAATAACCTTTTTCGGTGATACCCCGGCTTTTGCAAAATGACCTTTTAAAGCTTTTGAAGTATGCTTCTCCTTCTTCTCGTCAAATGCGAGTTGGATTGCAGCATAACCATCCGATTCTTTTGTTTTCACCTGGGTAACTACACAAGGACCCGCCTCTATGACAGTACAGGGAATATTTTTCCCGTTTTCGTCATAAATACTGGTCATCCCGAGTTTCTTTCCTATTAATCCAGACATTGTTATATAATTTTATCTTATTCTCAAAAAAAATTAAACTTTAATTTCAACCTCAACTCCACTCGGCAATTCAAGCTTCATCAACGCATCAATTGTTTTTGTGGTTGAACTGTAAATATCGAGCAACCTTTTATAAGAAAACAATTGAAACTGTTCTCTCGACTTTTTGTTCACAAACGTTGATTTGTTAACAGTAAATATTTTTCTGTTTGTCGGTAAAGGGATGGGGCCGCTAACAACCGCACCGGTAACCTTTACTGTTTTAACGATCTTTTCCGCCGATTTATCAACCAGATTATGATCGTACGATTTGAGCTTTATTCTAATCCTTTGACTCACGTTTTATTGTTTTTAAATACTTACTAAATATCCTTTTATTTTATACATAACACTTTCCGTAACATCGTGCGGAGCTTCGGCATAATGCGAAAACTCCAGGGAAGATGTTGCTCTTCCCGAACTCAATGTTCTTAATGTGGTAACATATCCGAACATTTCAGACATGGGAACTTTAGCCTGAATAACCTGATATCCAACCTTTGACTCAATCTTCTCAACTGTTCCTCTTCTTTTGTTCAAATCACTTGCTATATCACCAACATAAGCATCGGGAGTATCAACTTCAAGTTTCATAATCGGCTCCAGTAAAACAGGGTTTGCTTTTTTACAGGCTTCCTTAAATGATATGCTTGCCGCAATTTTAAAAGCCAACTCATCACTATCTACAGGATGATATGAACCGTCAAGTAATCTTGCTTTAAGACTTTCAACCGGAAAACCCAACAATACTCCATTACTCATTGACGATTCCAATCCTTTTTTCACTCCGAGAATATGTTGCTTCGATAAAGCACCGCCTCTGATCTCATCAATGAACTGTAAGCCTTTAACATCTTTATCGGCAGGTGAAAACTCAACAACAATCTCGGCAAATTTACCTTTGCCGCCTGTCTGTTTCTTATAAACTTCGTGATGCTGCACAACTGCGGTAATAGCCTCTTTGTAGGCAACCGAAGGTGTTCCTTTATTGCAATCAATATCAAATTCTCTCCTAAGTCTGTCAAGAATAATATCGAGATGCAACTCCCCCATTCCGCTTATAATAGTCTGACCTGTTTCGGAATCAACACCGACGGTAAAGGTCGGATCTTCTTCCGCTAATTTTGTCAATGCTACCGCAAGTTTATCAACATCATCCTGTTTTTTAGGTTCAACAGCCATTTTTATAACAGGGTCGGGAAAAGTCATTGACTCAAGTACCACAGGATGCTTAGGAGAACAGAGTGTATCCCCCGTTCTTATCTCTTTAAAACCTATTGCAGCACCGATATCACCGGCTTCGATGGTTTTCATCGGATTTTGCTTATTGGCATGCATCTGCATCAGGCGCATAATACGCTCTTTCTTATTTGTATTTCCATTGAGAATTTGCTCACCGGCATTTATTTTGCCCGAATAAACTCTGAAAAATGCAATACGGCCAACAAAGGGATCGGTAGCTATTTTAAACGCCAATGCTGCGAATGGTTCGCTGACATCGGCGTGTAGTTCAACTTCTTTATTTGTATATGGATTTATTCCTTCAATAGCAGGAACATCGGTTGGGCAAGGGAGGTATTTAACAATTGCATCAAGAAGCAACTGCACACCTTTATTTTTAAATGAAGAACCACATAAAACAGGTGTAATTCTCATTTCGAGAGTAGCCTTTCGTAATGCCTCAACTATTTCCTGTTCGGTAATTGATTCCGGATCGTTTAGAAACTTCTCAAATAACTCTTCACTCTCCTCGGCAGCACCTTCGATAAGCTTGGTTCTGTAATGCTCAACCTGCTCTTTTAACTCCTCAGGGATTTCAACCTCGAAATAATCTTTTCCAAGAGTTGTATCATCCCAGTTGTATGCCTTTCCGGTAATCAGATCAACGACACCTTCAAAATCATCTTCAGCACCTATTGGTAACTGAACTGGAACGGGATTGGCATTAAGTTTCTCTTTTATTTCATCAACCACCCTGATAAAATCAGCACCTGAGCGATCCATTTTGTTAACATAACTGATACGCGGCACATGATATTTGTTAGCCTGCTTCCAGACTGTCTCCGACTGGGGCTCAACACCACCAACACCACAAAAAATCCCGATTGCACCGTCAAGAACTCTTAACGAACGCTCAACCTCAACAGTAAAATCAACATGGCCGGGAGTATCAATAATATTAATTTTATAATCATCATTTTGATACTTCCAGAAAACACTTGTAGCAGCAGAAGTAATTGTTATTCCCCTCTCCTGCTCCTGTATCATCCAGTCCATAGTGGCTGCACCGTCGTGTACTTCTCCAATACGGTGATTAATGCCTGCATAGTACAATATACGCTCCGTTGTCGTGGTTTTACCCGCGTCAATATGAGCCATAATGCCGATGTTCCTTGTATGTTGAAGTCTTGTTAACATCTATTGTACTATACTTTATACTTTTATTAATTAAAATCTGAAATGAGAGAAAGCTTTGTTAGCTTCCGCCATTCTGTGAGTATCTTCTTTTTTCTTAAAAGCCGCGCCTTCCTCTTTGTATGCAGCTATTATTTCCGCAGCAAGCTTTTGCCCCATTGATTTTTCGTGACGTTTTCTCGAAAAACCAATCAGGTTTTTCATTCCGATTGAACTCTTCCTGCTCGGTCTGATCTCCGAAGGTATCTGGAAAGTAGCTCCACCTATTCTTCTGCTTCTAACTTCAACGGAAGGAGTAACATTAGCCAATCCCTTTTTCCAAACTTCCAGCCCGTCTTCACCTGTTTTTTCACTGACGATATCAATAGCTTCATAAAAGATATCAAAAGCAAGAGTCTTCTTTCCCTTTAACATAAGATTGTTTACAAACTTAGTAACCAAAGTATCGTTAAACTTCGGATCGGGTAGAATTATTCTTTTTTTAGGACGTGATTTCCTCATTGTATTATATATCTGTAATTAAAACTATTTTTTCTTAGGTTGTTTTGTTCCGTACTTCGACCTTCTCTGCAATCTGCCTTCAACTCCTGAAGTGTCAAGGGCACCTCTGATAACGTGATACCTTACACCCGGAAGGTCTTTTACTCTGCCTCCTCTTATCAAAACAATAGAGTGCTCCTGCAAATTATGTCCTTCACCGGGAATATATGCGTTCACCTCTTTACCGTTTGTTAACCTAACCCTTGCAACTTTTCTCATCGCCGAATTAGGTTTTTTCGGTGTTGTTGTATAAACCCTTACACAAACTCCTCTTCTCTGCGGACAGGAATCCAGTGCAGGCGATTTACTTTTGTCGGTCAGTTTTTTTCTACCTTTTCTTACTAATTGTTGTATTGTAGGCATATCAAAATTTTATTTTTATTACTACATCCCTTTTCGGGGGCGCAAAAGTATAAACTTTTTATATACAAACTAACTATTCTGTCAAAAAAAAAAGACAAATAGCTTAAATTTCAATGTTTTTATTAAAAAAATGGAGTTAGGAGATACAATTAAGGCGTGTTTTTCGAGACGCACTTACAATTCATATCATCAGAACGATTTGAAGTTCGATTGTAAGTTGGAACCTTTATCCGTCTTAATTTGTCAGGTTTCCTAAAATCCTTTAAAAATCAATAAATTACTAAATGAACGCTCAAATTCGGGGTGCAAAAGTACGATAATTTTTTAATTTCCAAGTTTTTTTTTGAAAAATATTAAAATTATCCGGGAAATATACTCCTAATAACCGGTTTTTAAAGATATAACAGTTAAAATAACACCGATATAACTAAAGATTATAACATCCTTTGTTTCACAACTTCAAATAAAACAATACCGGTTGCAACGGATACATTTAGCGATTCTATTTCTCCTTTGAGAGGAATTTTAACAGCCTCATCGCAAAGCTTCAGATATTCGCCCGACACACCTCTTTCTTCCGAGCCCATAATAATGGCCAACGGCATTGTAAGATCTTTCATATAATATAATGTATCTGACTTTTCGGTTGCGGCAATAACTTTTAATCCGCTTTGTTTTAGAAATGTAATGGACTCCTTCAAATTATGATTACGGCAAACGGGAATTCTATTCAGCGCACCCGCCGATGTCTTAACGGCAACTTCATTCACTTGAGCAGCACCTTTGGAGGCAATAAGAATTCCATGAACGCCAGCACACTCGGCAGTTCTTGCTATTGCTCCGAAATTCCTGACATCCGTTATCCCGTCGAGGACTAAAATTAACGGAGTTTCGCCTTTTTCAAATATACCGGGTAACAAAACCTCAATATCGGTATATTCTATTGAGGAGACAACGGCAACCACCCCCTGATGATTATGTACCGTAAGTCTGTTAAGCTTTTCCCTGGGAACATATTGCACAGGTATTTCGTGCAGTTTTGTAAGTTTCCGAACTATTTGATCCTTATGAGGATGCAGATTCTTCTGTACAAAAAGTCTGTCTATTACCTTTCCTGATTTTATTGCCTCTATTACGGGTTGAAATCCGTAAATTATATTATCTTTACCCAAAATATTTTTTTTAAATTTTTTGCAAAGATATTGAATTATTCGGCAATTATCCATTTGATATATACCGGCTCGAATGATTTTCTTTTTCAACTATTATCACAAAATGATAAAAACAATAAAAAAAGTAAGATTAAATTTGGAAATATCAATTTTAACATTGACTTTTGCCGCGATTTTAGAATTGTTAATAAATTAACAAAAAAGACAACTAAGTAATAATCAACAAAAAAGTACAGTAATGAATCTGGATAAAATTATGAACGACCTCGAAAAGAAGCATCCCGGCGAGGTTGAATATTTACAGGCTGTTAGGGAGGTTTTGGAATCAATTGAAGATGTTGTAAACCAAAATCCGCAATTTGAATCGGCAGGTATTATTGACAGGCTTATCGAACCTGACCGTGTTTTAACTTTCAAAGTACCCTGGATTGACGATTCAGGTAATGTTCACGTTAATCTCGGATACAGAGTTCAATTTAATAATGCTCTCGGGCCCTACAAAGGCGGATTGCGCTTTCACCCAAGTGTCAATTTAAGTATTCTTAAGTTTTTAGGATTTGAACAGATTTTTAAAAACAGCCTCACTACACTTCCGATAGGTG
>JALSSR010000274.1 GCA_026984135.1 Bacteroidales bacterium | reverse complement strand
TCCCAATGTGTAAGCAAAGCCCCCGCATAAATTTTTGTTCACCTTGACAAACTGCCAGGGATGATGGGCAACAAAGGCCAGTTGATTTTTAATAAGAACACTGTCAACCTGAAACACCAACCATTCCAGGGCATCTTTTTCCAAACCGGAGAATTCCATAACCGCACCGGAAAACTCATCTCTGGCAATTTTCCTTGCTTCATTTAATGTTTTATTTTGTACATCAACGCCTGTAAATGCCGATATTTCTTTGCGTTGTAAATTTTTATAAAATCCCTCAAAACTTTCATCTAAAATTATCTCCCTTCCTTTATCAGCATTTAATAATTCAACTCGTTTATGGACAAGAGGACTTTTCTTAATAATGTCAATCTGGCTTTGGACAAGACTGTATTTTGGATCAATACGTTCGTTATATGCTCCGTCACCCATCAAATTGGGAATTGTGTCGGGCACGGCAGGGTCATCAACAGCGTGTTGTAAAGATAAATTATGAGCCAGCTCATGGCCAATAACAAAAGCCTCCAGTTCAGGTTGCGGTGTCGCGCCCAATGCAATAAAGCAAATGTTTCCGCCAAACATACCTCTGCCAAGCGGGCCCTTTTGACCATCCACCGCGTTTACAAAAAACATATTTGCAATATCTCCACTACCTTTAATAAGCCCTTCTTTCTCAGCTAAAACGCAGGCACTATCCAGATTTATCAATCCATCCCTTACATCTGTGTTGCAAAAAGAGATGGGTTCAAGAAAATATAAGTCAATATCAGCATTTTCATATGCCTTGTCAATCAAATCTTCCGGTATGGCAGTAGATGTGGGCGGCTCTCCATTGTCGTTGTTAACAACAATTGGTTGAATAATAATTACATGGCCCGGTAAAACTTCCCGGGACATTCCGACTTTCGGATTGAGACCTATAAGTATTAAAGCAATAATTGCAATTCTTGTGTATTTAGCGCACATATATGTAAAATTAAAAATTTGCACAAAATTAACTATAGTTTTATAACATCGTTGTATATGCCTTATGACAATGAATGACTTCCATTCCTGTATTAAAATTTATTGTCTCACCATTTTATATCAAAAACCAAATTATTCTTTTTTTCAACCTAAAAAAATATTTTCCGGGGTCATCTATTGTCATAACCAAAGTTTTTGCCAATAAAGCTTGCGTATATATTTTTGCCGCAAACATTAATATTAAAAGTATTATACTATGAAAACATTTAATTTATTTATCGTAATTTTTCTCTTTAGCATTTCAAATTTAAGTGCTCAATTATTTAGTGAAGATTTTAGCGGTTACGATTTCCCGCCTTCGGGATGGACCACCGTGGATTTCGAATATGAGCACTGGCATGTGAACTACAACACAAACTATGCAGGTGGGGTGGCTCCCGAGTGTATGTTAGACTGGTATCCATATACCGACACCGGTGTAGCACGATTGATTTCGCCAAGTCTGGATTTCTCGGAATACTCAACCATAACCTTGTCCTTTAAGCATAATTGCATACTCGATTTTGATAACTTCGAGATTGGGGTAGCGACCAGGAGCAATGGAGGCGAATGGAATATTGTTTGGTCTATGATTGTCGAAGAAACAATTGACCCTGAAACAAGGATAGTAAATATTTCAAATGATGATCTTACTTCGTCCGACTTTCAGTTCTGTCTTTATTTTGATGGCGACTTTTACAACTTTGGCGGATGGTACATTGACGATATTGAGATTAACATACCCGTTATGAAAGATGTGGCAGTTACAAGTATTTTAGGGGACAGGCAATTTATGGAAGGTGAGCCTTACACCCCGGAAGCAATTGTTCAAAATATTGGGGCAGAGCAACAAAACTTTGATGTAAGTTGCAATATCACTGATTTTGAAACAGGCAATGTGGAATACACAAACTCATTAAATCTTACATTGGATGCAGGTAATGAAGAGCAAATTTCATTTACGGATTTAATAATCCCTGAAAATGGGAAAACCTATGCAGTGACCTTCTCAACTTTACTTGTGGGAGATGAAAACCCTGATAATGACGAATTGACCAAATATATCAACACTTGGACACAACCAAGACAAAAAGTACTTGTAGAGGTTGGTACAGCCACATGGTGCAGCAATTGCCCGTCAGCTGCTATCGGAGTGTTTCACCTCGACTCTTTGGGATACGATGTTAGCGTTATCGAACATCATTCCAATGACGATTATGCCATACCCGATTCATATGCGAGAATGAATTACCTGGGGATAAACGGCTATCCTTCAGCTATTTTTGATGCCGACTTAGAAAAAGCAGGTGGCTGTCCTTCTGAAAATTGCTTTGACGATTATCTTCCTCTTTACAATCAATCCAAGTCAGTAAGGACACCTATAAATATTAATATTACCACCGAAGAAATTTCAACGGGCATTTATGACGTAAATGTTTTTATTGATAAAATCGAGCCCATTGCCGAGCAGAATCTCAAGTTGCGGCTTGCACTTACCGAATCGCACATATATCACCCCTGGGGACAATTCCCGCCACTTGATTATTTGGATTTTGTCAACCGTGGATTCTTCCCTGATGCGGAAGGAACAACTATTGATTTGGTCAATAATAGTTCGGTTTCCCAGGAATACACAATCAATTTATCGGATTATGACATTTTGGATGTTAATCATTGTGAATTAATTGCCTTTGTAGAATCTGATTTTGATAAATATGTTTATCAAACTTCGGAAACGGATTTTTTCCCCACAACCTCTATAAGATCAAAAGATGTTGCTGGAATGCGATTTTTCCCAAACCCTTGTAATGATGAACTTAATATAGTGCTCAATGAATTTGATGGCAATAAAGCTATTTTCACAATTACAAATATGATGGGCAAAGTTTTATTATCCGGCACATTACAAAAAAACCAAAACACAATTGATGTTTCAGCTCTTTCAAACGGATATTATTTGATAGAAGTGGAAGTTGAAAATCATAAAACCATTAACAAGTTTGTGAAATTAAAGTAACCTCAAACAGGGAAAGTGTTTTGTCTTATTGACCGGCATTGCTAAACAAACTGAAAATCAGCTCATGTTAATGATTCCTTAAAAGCATCAGTCCTTGTACTATGACTATGTTACGAATCTAACACGATTTCATTAATTTTGAAATATACCCAAATCCAATTTAGGACAAACTTATGTTGTATTATCGAGAAGATCTCCGATAAGCTTTTAGCCTATCGGAGACCTTCTTATACTCATTAACTTGTTAGGTGCCGGCTAATTCGGTTCTAACAGTGCCACTCATTCAGGAGAGACAGTGCCGTTTTAAGCCTGTTAATTTCCACGGTGAAAATAGTGAAACCGGAATTTTTATACATTTGGGGCTCGTAAACAGCTGGAATAATAGGAATAAATTTGAAAATTTTAACCGGGGTTGTTGGGTTGACTCCCGTTACCCATTATTAAAAAAAATCAAACTAAACTCAAGAATTTACCGCAATAAAATCAAAAAAAAGTTTGGATATTAAAAAATAAGTGGTAACTTTGTAATTACATATATAAAAAAGGAATTTATGGAATTAACAATAATAAAAATAGGAAATTCAAAAGGGGTTAGACTTCCCAAAACATTGATTGAAAAATACAATATTAAAGATAAGGTTGAGCTTATTTTAGAAAAGGGATATTTGATTTTAAAACCGGTTTCTAGTCCAAGAAAAGGTTGGGAAACAGCATTTAAAGAAATGCGAAAAAATGGAGATGACCAACTTTTATTTAATGATGTTTTTGAAAATGAAAATTTAGAAGAATGGATATAAAACAATATCAAATAGTTCTTGTAAATTTAGAGCCTACAATAGGAAGCGAAATTAAAAAAGTTAGACCCTGTGTAATTATTTCACCAAACGAAATAAATAAATATTTGAGAACTATAATTGTTGCTCCAATGACGACAACTTCAAGAAAGTATCCAACCAGAATTGAAGTAAAGCACGATGGAAAAATTGGATGGATAGTTGTTGACCAGATACGAACTATTGACAAACAGCGAATTATAAAAATTCTAGGAAGACTATCAAACTCTGAAATAAAAGAATTAAAATCTATAATAAAAGAAACATTCGTAGATTGAAATAGATAAAACAACCGATAATCGGGTAGAGTGCCGATAGGCTAAAAAGCTACTGAAGCCCCTCTCACATTTATCTGCAGACAGCTACTCTCCACGCGTTTATTTTATATCTTTATGTGTTGTTAAAATTTTATGTAAATTTGCGCCAACAAAATAATGCTTATTTCATCATTTTCAAAATATTATGTTTTATGATTCGTAGTTTTAATCTTAATTATCTTATTCTCATTTTGATACCGGCATTTTTGGCATCATCGTGTAAAGAAAAAAAGCAAATCAAACCTTCTCCCCCTGAGATCCCCGTCGTTCAGGTCATCCAAAAAGATGTACCGATTTATAATGAGTTTGTGGGACAGGTTTATGGCGAAAAAGATATTCCCATCAGGGCAAGAGTTGAAGGTTTCCTGGAAGGAATACATTTCAAGGAGGGTCAAAAAGTAAATAAAGGTCAACTTTTATATTCTATTGATCCATTACCCTTTCAGGCAAAAGTCAACACACAAAAAAGCAAACTGGCCGAAGCAGAAACAATGCTGGTAAAAGCCAAAAGCGACCTTGACCGCTATATTCCCCTTGCAAAATCAAACGCAGTTAGCCAAAGCGATCTTGATGCAAAGCAAGCCCAGTATGACGCAGCTATTTCGGCTGTAAATGCTGCCAAAGCCAATCTTCGTTCAGCCGAAATAGAATTGGGATATTGCAAGATTTATTCCCCGATTAATGGAATAATAGGAAAAACATTGGCAAGAGAAGGTGATTTCGTAGGCCGTGAACCCAATCCGGTAATCTTAAACACTGTATCGAAAACAGATAAAGTTCGTGTAACCTTCTTTTTAACGGAATCTGATTACCTTTTTATTGCTCGTGAGTATAAAAAGGATATTATGAAAGTGGCAAAAGGTAAGTTAAAAGAAGAAGATAAAACAAAGGTAGAATTAATCTTGTCTGATGGCAGCTTATACAAATACCCGGGTACAATTGATTTCATCGACAGAGGTGTAGATGCCTCCACAGGCTCGATACTTGTACAAGCCACCTTTCCCAACCCTGATTTCTTATTACGTCCCGGTCTTTATGCTAAAGTAAAAGTTAAAATGAAGACGGTAAAAGATGGACTTTTAATACCAAAACGTTGTATCAAAGAGCTGCAAGGTCAATATTCCGTTTATATTGTAAATTCCGAAAACAAAATTGAAGCACGGCAAATAAATGTAGGTGAACGTATTGGCGATCTGCAACTTGTAAATAAAGGATTAAAACCCGATGACAAGGTTGTACTCGAAGGACTTCAAAAAGTAGCTAGCGGGATGGAAATAAAACCCGTATTAACCGAATTTGTAAGTAAGGCAAATGCTCAAGAGTAATACAATGGCAGTGCAAAGACGAACGGCTGCTTGTCCGGGGATGGTGAACGCAAAAACAAATATTTAGGTTATAAGTAATTTTAATGAATTAAAATATGGCAGAAGATAAAGGAAATTTTTTTGTTCACAGACCTATTGTTGCAATGGTAATTGCCATTGTGATAGTAATTGTAGGTGCAGTTTCATTAATCGGTTTACCAATTGAGCAGTATCCAAATTTAACTCCTCCGATAGTTCAGGTAAGGGGTACTTTCACAGGAGCCAATGCAATTAATGTTGAAGAATCTATGGCAACTCCGTTAGAGCAGCAAATTAATGGTGTTGACAATATGATTTACATGCAATCAACCAATGCTAATGACGGGACTATGGTTATTAATGTTTCCTTTGATGTGGGAACCGACCCGGATATGAACACCGTTCTTACACAGAACAGAGTCTCAGCGGCTACTGCAAAACTTCCCGAATCCGTTAAAAAATATGGAGTAACAACGGAAAAATCGCTCCCAAGTATGCTTATGCTGGTTACCTTAACTTCTGATGGACGGTACGATCAGGATTTTCTCGGGAATTATGCTCTTATAAACATAAAAGATCAGTTGGCCAGAATTAAAGGTATCGGACGAGTAGATGTACTGGGTGCTTCAGATTATTCAATGCGCATTTGGATAAAACCAGACAGGCTATCGCAAATGGGACTTACCGTACCCGAAATTATCAGTGCCATCAATGAGCAAAACCTTATTGTACCGGGTGGTAAGTTTGGAGCAGAACCTGCACCTCCGGGTACTGAGTTTACTTACACAGTTCGTTTACCTGAGAGATTTAATTCTCCGGAAGCATTCGGCAATATTGTAGTCAGAACACATTCGGACGGTTCTCAAATAAAACTCAAAGATGTTGCAACAATCAATCTTGGTGTTGAAACCTACAATATGATACCGAGACTCAACGAAAAAACAGCAGCTATAATTGCTCTGTATCAGGCACCGGGTTCAAATGCAGTTGAATTAGCAGATAATGTTAAAGCGGAAATGGAAGTGCTGGCAAATGATTTTCCGGAAAGTATTAGGTATGATGTTTCTATGGATACCACTGCTCCAATCAAAGCCGGGATTAAAGATATTGTGATTACATTGTTAATCGCACTGGCTCTCGTTATCCTTGTTGTTTTTATATTTATTCAGGACTGGCGTGCCACACTCATCCCTACACTGGCAATTCCTGTATCGCTTATAGGCGCATTTATTTTCTTTCCTGCATTAGGCTTTACCATCAATGTATTGTCATTACTCGGATTGGTCCTGGCAATCGGTATTGTTGTTGACGATGCAATTGTTGTTGTCGAAGCGGTTCAGGTTAATATTGCAAAAGGTATGAATGCCAAAGAAGCTACTGTGGATGCAATGCGTAAAGTAACTGCACCTGTGATTGCCACAACGCTTGTATTAATTGCCGTGTTCATCCCTGTCGCAGGAATGGCAGGCATTACGGGGATACTTTATCAGCAGTTTGCCATTACTATAGTTGTATCGGTAATCGTATCTTCAATTAATGCTCTGACATTAAGCCCGGCGCTTTGTTCTATCTTATTGAAAAAACCTAAACCTTACGGTGGCCCTCTCGGTTGGTTTTTTAAAAAATTCAACAAAGGGATGAAGAAAAGCACTGACTCCTATATGAGTTTTACCAATATTATTGCACGAAAGATAAAGAGAGGAGTTGTTTTTATCGTAATAATGACCATTGGTGTTGTAATATTCGGCAAATTGGTACCCGGTGGCTTTATTCCTGAGGAGGATATGGGATATTTCTTTGTTAATGTGCAATTGCCTAATGCCGCCTCAATACAGCGGTCGGATGTTATTACCAAAGAAGTTGAAAAAATATTATTGGGATTTGATGAGATTGAATATGTTACTACTGCCACCGGTTATAGTATTCTATCAGGAGCCATGGCTTCCAACACAGGTTTTCTATTCGTTTCTTTAAAAAAATGGGACAAAAGAGATTATACTGCAGCGGAAATTATAAATCAAGTCAACCGCAAACTCAACAGCATAAAAGGTGCGCAGGTCTTTGCATTCGGGCCACCTGCTATTCCAGGTCTTGGAAACGGCTCGGGGTTTAGCATTATGCTACAGGATAAAGGTGGTAATACCCCTGAATATCTTGCTACCAATTCAATGGCTTTTATCAAAGCAGCCAACGAACGCCCTGAAATAGGAAGAGCTTCAACAACATTCCAGGCTTCTGTTCCACAGCGGTATATGTATATTAACAAAGAAAAAGCCCTGAAGCTTGGTATTAAACTTAATGATTTGTACACTACGGTCGGTGCTTTTATGGGAGGTGCTTATGTGAACGATTTTACACGCTTCGGGAGATTGTATAAAACTTATATTCAGGCTGAGCCCCAATACAGGGTTGATGCATCCGGAATTAACAGTTTCTTTATAAAAAATAAAAACGGGGATATGGTACCACTGGCTACAGTTGTTACTATAAAGCCTATATCCGGTCCTGACTACACCACAAGGTTTAACCTCTACCGCTCGGTTGAGGTTACAGGTGTTCCTGCCGAAGGATATACATCGGCTCAGGCAAGAGAGGCCCTTAAAGAAGTTGCCAAAGAAGTACTGCCTCAAAACATGAGTTATGCCTGGAATGCGATGTCATATCAGGAGGATAAGGCTTCGGGGTCATTAGGTATTATTCTTACTTTCTCACTTGTTTTTGTCTTCCTGATACTTGCCGCACAATATGAAAGCTGGTCGTTGCCTTTGGCAATTCTGCTGGGGACACCATTTGCCATATTCGGAGCTTTGTTTGCATTATGGGCAGCACGATTGTTCAGCCCTACCTTTGAAAATAATATTTTTGCCCAGGTATCTTTTGTGATGCTTATAGGTATGGCCGCTAAAAACGCAATACTAATCGTGGAATTTGCCAATGATGAATTTAAGAAAGGTTTGAGTTTGTTCGATGCTGCGATAGTCGCTGCCAAGTCAAGGTTCAGACCTATTTTGATGACTGCATTTGCATTTATTCTTGGCGTTTTCCCTCTGGTTGTTGCATCAGGTTCAGGAGCAGAAGCAAGAAAAGTAATGGGTATGGCTTTATTGGGTGGAATGACACTTGCTACTTTTCTCGGGGTGTTTTTATACCCGATGCTCTTTGTTGGTGTGGGTAAGGTTTTTGGATATGAGAAGAAAAGGGATAAGCAGGCGGCTTTGGCCGGTGAAAAGAAGGAGGAGTAAGAAAAAAATAATGCTGAAGTATATTACAGAAGAAGTTGAAAATCAGTTATTGATAATTAATTGAATTGTTACAACATAAAAAGAATAAAAAAGTCTTATGAAACAAAACATACTATTTATCCTTTTGGTACTTTTAGCAGCAGCAGGTTGCAAGGTAGGGCCTGATTACAAGAGGCCCGAATTAGCTACTCCCGACGGATATCGTTTTGATAGTATTTCAACTGCCGCCGATACTATCTTAAATCTGAAGTGGTGGGAAATGTTTCAGGATGAGGAACTAAAAGCATTGATAGATACTGCCCTGACGTACAATCAGGATGTGTTGGCAGCTGCTTCGCGTATAGAGGAGGCAATGGCTGTTGTGGGTTATACGAAAGCCGACCTGTGGCCTAATTTCGGCTATAACGGGTCCGGCTCAAGACAACAACTTAATTTGCAAGGTATAGCCGAATCGCCCTTTAACACTTTCGGGGCAAATGCAAATGTAGCGTGGGAACTTGATTTTTGGGGAAAAATACGCAGATCAACGGAAGCGGCACGTGCCGAACTGCTGGCTTCAACCTATGGCCGGCGCGCAATACAAATAAGTCTCATTTCGGCAGTTGCAAGCACATATTTTCAACTTCTTGACTATGATGCGAGACTGGAAATATCAAAAAAGACTCATAATTCCAGAATAGAATCATTGCGGATAATCCGGGAACGATTTGAGAAAGGAATTGCAGCGGAAATTGATCTCAATCAGGCACAAATACAGGAAGCCATTGCGGCTTCTTCAATCCCTGCTTATGAACGGGCAGTTGCACAGACTGAAAATGCTCTGAATATTTTACTCGGTACATTCCCAGGCTCTGTTAACAGAACAAAATCTCTCACGAATGAAATTGCACCACCGGAAATACCGGCAGGCATCCCCTCTATTCTTCTCGAAAGAAGACCCGACATCCTTGAAGCCGAGCAACGACTGGCTGCTCAAAATGCAAGAATCGGAGTTGCACAGGCTATGCGCTTCCCGTCATTCAGTCTGACAGGCATGCTTGGTGTCGCCAGCTCTGACCTTACGTCACTGGTTTCGGGAGAATCTCTCATTTGGTCTTTAGGGGGTAATTTTCTCGGTCCCATTTTTAACTTTGGAAAAAATAAAAGACGTGTTGAAATTGAACGGCAAAGAATGAAACAAGATAGTCTTTATTATGTAAAAACCGTGCTGGAATCATTCCGTGATGTTGAAGATGCACTTGTCGAAATTAAAACATTCAAAAATGAATCAGTTGCAAGAAATAAACAAATGGTTGCCGCAGATAATGCAGCAAGTCTGTCAAACGAACGGTATTATGGAGGAGTCACCAGCTACCTTGAAGTGCTTGATTCCGAACGATCGCAATTTAATGCACAATTAGTTGCATCCGAAACCTACAGACTTTATCTGGAGTCATATTTAAAATTATATAAGGCTCTTGGTGGCGGATGGCTTTCTACGGAAGAGATGAATAATGCAACAAATAATTCAACAACTAAATAAAATCAATAACAGTAAATTTTTAAAAATTATGAAAAAAGGAACAATCTTAACCATGTCCATACTATTGATCACAACATTGGCCTTTTCGCAAAAAGACTCCCTGATACTTGTCAACGGAGACAAGATGATAGGAGAAGTAAAATCTATGGACAGAGGAGTAATGACTTTTAAAACAGATTACAGTGACAAGGATTTTCAAATAGAATGGGACGGTATAAAAGAAATCTATACCGTGACATATTTTTTGATAACACTGACAGACGGCAGAAGATATAACGGATATCTTAAATCAACCGCTCCCGGTAAAATTAAAATTCTCACGGATGAAGGAGAGACCGTTAATGTTGACGAAAAAGATATTGTTTTTCTCGATGATGTTGATAAAGGATTCTGGAGCCAGTTGTACTTTTCATTCGATGTCGGTGTTGACCTTACAAAAGCAAATAATTTCAGACAGTATTCCGTTAATAGCAACCTGGGATATACTGCCAAAAGATGGAACATTGATGCCGTTTACAACACTTTGTTTTCAAAACAGGATGAAATAGAAGATATCAAAAGAACAGATGGAAGTGTGGGATATAAATACTTTCTTCCAAAGGACTGGTATCCGTTGGTATCGGTCAATTTTCTGTCGAGTACAGAGCAACAACTGCAATTGCGAACCACTGCCAAACTTGGTATGGGAAAATATGTGATCCACACGAACCGATCATATTGGGGCTTTTCACTCGGGGGTAACTATAACAATGAAAATTTCTCTATTGATTCCGTCCCCGACAGAACAAGTTGGGAAGGATTTATTGGAACGGAGTTGAATTTGTTTGATATAGGTGATCTGACATTAATGACAAAACTTTTTGTCTTTCCGGGTATCACGGAAGCCGGCAGATGGCGTTCCGATTTTAACTTTGATGCAAAATATGAGATGCCCTTTGATGATGATTTTTATATTAAACTCGGGTTTACAATAAACTATGACAATCAGCCTGTTGCAGGTGCATCCGAAACCGATTATGTCATCCATACAGGATTCGGGTGGAGCTGGTAATATTGGATAAGAAGAATTAGATGCCTGTGATAAAGGAAGTTGCCGGGATTCGTTATCAGGCTGTTAAACCTTCTCAAACAGATCATCCATAATATTGTGTAATTGGAGAAATCGTTATAAAAATACAACATTTCTCCAATTATGCAAATTATTATTGGAGAAATCGCCACATAAATGCTACATTTCTCCAATTATAAAAAGTTATATATGGAAAACTCTATTTATTTTTGATACATTTCTCCAGATATAAGGAAAACAAACTTGGCATCTTTGAAGCATTTTGCCGACAATTTTACCTAATGGGAAATCACAATCTTCTGTAACTGAATTCTATCTGCTAGTTTAAATTTCAAAAAATAAATTCCTTGTGGCAAGGCTGATAAATCAAGATTAGTCTTTCCAATATTAAGTTTTACTCTCATTATGAGTCTGCCTGTTTGATCAAATACCACAACTTCAGTTGCGTTTTCCACATCTAAATTGACAAAGCCATTTGAGGGGTTTGGATAGGCATTGGTTTTCATATCATGTTGAATATTGTCATTCACACTGGTAAATAGTGCATCGTGGTTATATATCTGAAATCCCGAGATACCGTCAGCTACATAAATGTCGTTACCATTGGAGGTTACATTCAATGCAAAAACCCCCGTCGGGTAATAATAGCCTTCAATAACAGGGTTCATAGGTATAGAGACATTAATTGCCTGTACACCTCCGAGAATATAACAGGCCGCATAGACATATCCCAAATTAAAATCAAGGTTATAGGCAACATCCATAAGTTCAAGATACGCAACGGTTTGTGGAGCCGTAGGGTTTGTAGCATTTATAATTTCCAGACCACCGTATTCATCTGCCAGATAAACATATCCTTCATATACTTTAATTCTCCAGCTTTTCTGCGACTGTTGTTCATATCGCTTTAACAAAACCGGATTTTCAATATCCGAGATATCGAATATGTAAAGTCCTTTTGTATCATCATCCTCAAACGGCTTGTAATCTATTACATATAGATAATTCCCGCTAACATCCAAATCACTCACATAGCACCACTCTTCCCCGGGAATGGCATTGCTGTTCCAGTTAAAGTGTTTAGTCACATATGCCGGGTTTGACGGGTCGGAAATATCAAGAATTGTGAATCCGTCCCACCAGTTGGCAATAAAAACATTATTTCCGTGTATTATGGCTTCCTGCGTTAGTTGCATATTGCTGTAATGCCCCATTTCATAAGGATTCATCGGGTCTGAAATATCCATTATACTTAAACGGTTTCCCGTACCCATACTTTCGGGAATGTAAGCCAGAATATTCCCAGAAATATCAAGCGCATTGGCAAAAATATCAACATAGGCAATCTGCTGCGGGTTACTTTTATCAGTAACATCAAAAACGCGGAATCCGTTACTACCCGTAAAAGCATAGTTATCTTTAACCGCGACATCGGTCAGAAAACCCGGCAATATCTCCTCGTATGACAGTTCAAGCTGACCGGGTGCGGGAATATTAAAAACCGCATATCCGGTTCCTACGGCTGTCACCTTGTTGCCTACACCTGTAATTGCAAGATACACATCAACATAATGATCTGTCTGCACAGGATTTACGGGGTCGCTCACATCAATCGTATATATACCTCCTTTATTCTCACCCCACCAATGATTGGCAACGTATGCATAGTCATCAATAACCACAACATCATAGCAAGCACCGGGAATATCAATGCTGCCGACAAATGTAATGTCATCGGGATTAGAAATATCCGTTATTACAAGCCCCGACTGATCGGAAATATAACAATAGTTGTCCTTAACAAAAATCCCTGTCGGAGTTCCGCCGAAACTATCCCGCAATACCGGAGTTTCGGGATTTGAAATATCGTAAAGTCGCACGGCATTCGTAGTCTGAACATATATAAAATCTCCATTTGCATAAAAGTTCCAGGCATATCCCGAAATATAAATATTGGAGATATAAACCGGAACAACAGGATTACTTATGTCATAAACAAATATTCCATCGGCGACCGTAATAACATAAAGATAACCGTTATGAGCATAAATACCTCCTCTCGGCAAACCGTCCGTAGGGGTTCTGGAGATCCTGACCGGATTTACAATATCAGTCAAGTCCCATATTTCAAAACCGGAAAAATAGGCTGCAAGATAGAGATGTTGTGTCGTATAATCGTAATACAGGTGGTCAACCAAAGCACGCGCCCTCACCTCGGATATTAGCTGTGGTGCAACAGGATTTGTTATATCCATTATCATTACACCTCCCCCTGCTGCAATAAAAACAGTATCACCTGTTACAGACGAGACAACATCATTGGGAGAACCGAAAGGCCAATTGCCCTGATATGACATCATTAACGAATCGTAACCATCTTCTCCTTTCAGATATTGGTCAGGAAGAACTTTGTTATTTTGAATTTGGTAATTGAACTCACCTGCACGGGGAACACTTTTGTTCAAAAAGTCAATCGTTTGACTTATAATGTTTAATGACAGGAGAATCAGGATAATTCCGGCAAATAGCTTTTTCATAATTTCTGTTCTTTAAATTTATAGATCAAAGGCAAAATAAGGGAGGTGCCTCTTTTATACCGAAAGAAAGCAGATTTGCAAAAAGCAAACTTGTTTTCTTTCGAGTCCCGTCTTAGACGTTGATGCTCGACAAAGTCGGCATATTAACCGGTTATAAGCAGCTTTGCGTTGCAAACCTGATAAGAACCGGTATACGCCACAAATATAAGAAAAAATTACTCTTTAAAAAACTATTTCCTGTCATTCAAGATAACATCATCAAGAAAGCTCCAGTTTTTCTCCTTTTTTCGATACTCATGACCAAGTATCCACTGTTCATAAAGCCGCTCCAAAGTTCCGTCCTTGGTTCTGAAGTCAATCCAGTTATTGATATACTTGCGCCAAACATCATCGGGAGCAAGAGGAAAGACTAATGCATTGGTTATGTGATAAGGCAATGGATTCACAACCTTGTAATCGGGATATACGAGAGTAAGTGCGCTTCCCCTTTCAGCACTTGTCAGATAAGCATCGGGTTTTATAGTATCCGGAAAATCACCCGTAAAGAATGCATCTTGTTCCGCCAAAGGATAGATGCCGGCTTTCGGGAAGAAAGAGACAAACTCTTTTGCAATCTCCACCCGTTCAAAATATGATACCGTAAAAGTATCAAGGGCAATTGTTGATTCGAAAGAATTAAACTCATCCCTCTTCTTTTGCACCACAAGGGCAAGCGAAACATTAAGATATGATTTGGAAAGCGTCATCTCCTGAGCATACCTGCCCGAAATAAAAATATCGGAAACCATAATATCAAAATAATCGCTGTTGATCTCATCAGCAAGTTTTCCCGGAGGCACAGGCACAAAATCAATAGCTGCATCGAGATCGTTTGCAAGCCGGTGAGCCAAATCTATACCCAGTCCCACAAGTAGTGAATCGGTATTGAAAAAAGAAAAAGGCATTGCATCAGGATAAAAACCGACTCTCAGTTTGCCTGTACGCTTAATCCTGCTAAGAGTATTTTCTCCACGCCATTTCCTTTTGGGATTTCGTACCGGCTTTTCCAATATTTTATATGGTTGTTGCTTACTGATGATTTTAAAGCTGTTCAACAGCTCAAAATTTGTCGGAATACTTTTCATATTCTCCTTTAGCAGCAAATTCATTCCAAAAACCGAGATAGCCGTAACAATAGATAATACAATTATTCCTTCAATAAACTTTCTGACATTGAATCTCAGAACTCCCTGTGTAGCCGAAATTGTCAGTAAAGCAAGTGTAATCAAATGAAAAGCTCCCAGTAAAACACGAACTCGGTCGGTTATAACAGTTGACAATATAAACAAATTAAAGGTATCACCCGGAATGTTCAAAACGTCCAGAGTAAAAGGAAGTCCGGTAACCGGTGCAACAAAACTACTGAGAAGTGTTGAGCCGAGGAAAGCGGGATAATCGCCCAATGGCAATGCCTTGCCTGTGTACCAGGCTGCAAACGGTATAAAAATGAATATCAGAAAAGTGCCGAGATTCGGAAAGGGATAGGCCAAAGGAAGCAGAATATCAGTCTCCTTTTTTGTCTCCTCGGTATCTTTTTCCTCCGAATTAAGTATATCTTTAATATCTTCAATAAGTTGCGGATATACAACAATTATCTTTCCCGTTGCAAATATTGTTATTAGTGTCGACCTGGTAATCTTAAATACCGTTTTGGCTTTGAAAGGAGTAAAAATCGAAATTATATAGGGCAACAAAATAAAAACAAAAATAACCACGGCAACAATATAGAGCAACAAATACCCCTGCAGGCGACTCAGGTCGTCCCAGCTCAGCTTACTGACTACTCCGGCTGCAATACTGAATACACCGATGGGAGTCAATTTGACTATCATCTTGTTAACCTGATTCAAAGCGGAATTCAAAACATCAAGAGGTTTCAGCAGCACCTCCTTTTTGGGCAACTTCATCACACCAAGGCCGACAAAAATACTGAAAAGAACTGCCGCCGGAACCACATTGTTGCTTAATGATTCAAACGGGTTGGCAGGTATATAAAGCTTAACAAAATCAAATGGCTGCGGTTCCTGCACAAAATCACTACTGTAAAAACTGCCTGAGCCCCACAGCGGAAAAGAAAAAGGCAAAACAATCAGATATATCATCCCGATACCAAGCAGTATACCAAGAAAGATAAGAGCGTACTTAACAAGTTTTTTCCCGGTACCCAATGACAGGCGACCAATATTAACTATCAGAGAAATAACAATATACGGCAATACCGTCATCTGCAACAATCCAATAAAGACATCACCGGCAACCGAAAGCCAGGCAACCCTTTCACCGAAAAACAGACCGATTAATATACCTGAAATCAGGCCAATTATTACTTTTAAGGAGAAAGACAACTTCTTCATCAAACGAAACATTTTTGCAAATTTAAGCAAATTAAAGCCTTTTGCTACATTTAAGATTTTGAGTCCGGCTTATTCTTTTTCCTACCCGATTCTTGCAAAGCCTTATTTATAATCCACTCCAGCTGCCCGTTTATACTGCGGAACTCATCGGCAGCCCATTTCTCGACAATCTTTAATGTCTCTTCATCTATTCTTAATACAAAAGGCTTTTTCTTTGCCATTTCGTCGTTAGTTTTTGTTCATCATTTTGTCCATAGCATACTTGATGGCTTCTCCCCTTTGCGTTCCAATCAGGACTTTCGTGCCATCATTCAGGTATAGTTGCAGCCCCGTATCACCCGACACATTGTATGCCATTCCGTACTTGCGGCCTCTTCTGCCGGGTTTTCTTCCTTTTAAACCATATCCCCCGTATTCCCTTATAGCCCTGTATTTTCTAACCTCATACTTTTCGATAATCTCAGGTTTAAAATGCCTGAATTTATTTATCAGCGGCGGATATTTAAAATATAGCCCGTCATCTCTGATTTCGGTAATGAGTTTCATCTTAAACATTAATACCGAAAGAACAATCATAAAGGCTATTATAAGAAGAAATGTGAATATTAGTCCGTTGTCAGTCATTGGCTCATCACCCCAAGGCTCTCCAAGATATAATTGTTTATAAAACCCAATACCGAAAATAACGATTATCAAGATAAATACAGGCAGCATAATAAGATATACTTTGGCTCCGAATTTCTGCTCTTCTTTAAAAAGTATCTTTTTCATTTTTGTAATGAATTAATAAATTCCGCAACCGTTTTTATAAATTCAGGATGCAGAGGTAAACCTGCGTTGTCATATGTTTCAATGTTCTCTTCCTTATTGGCCGGAGCCTCTTTAAGAATATGATTCATTCCGTCAATGATAACAAGTTTTGCCTTTTTGTCGCCTTTTTTCAGCAGTTCCGCATCCCCGACCTTAACCTGAATATCTGTTGTTCCCTGAATAATCAACACGGGAATATTCAATTTTTTTATCTCCTTAGCGGGATTGTATTTAAACCAGGAAATGAGATATGGCTGCACACTTGGCCTGAAAAGGGAATTGAGCAAAGGATTTACATTTGCCACGGTGTCACCTTTTTTAAGTTTATCAATTATCGGAAAAGCCAGATCCTTAACATAAGAGGGCTGTGTTTTAAGCTGTTCCTTAAGTATTTCATCTGCCGGTTTTCCCGCACCGGATACGGAAATGAATGCGTCGGCACCGGATTTTCGGGCTGCTATCATACCTATCAACGAACCTTCGCTGTGGCCGAGGACAATAACTTTTCCAAAACGGTTGTCCTTTTTCAGCATTTTAATCCAACCCGAAGCATCGTCAATGTAATTTTCAAATCTGAGTGCGGATTCGTCATTACCGGCTTTTTCGCTCTTTGCTATTCCTCTTTTATCGTAACGCAACGAAGCTATCCCCTTTTCCGACAATGCTTCGGCTGTCATTTTCAAAGAGTTGTTTGTCATCATCGGATTGTTTCCGTTCCTGTCGGTAGGGCCTGACCCGGCAATAATAAGCACTACGGGGATCCTCTTACCCGCAAAAGGGACTATAAGTGTCCCGCAAATATTCCCGGTTGCCGTTTTCAGGATTACTTCTTCACTGTTTTTCCAGGGAACCGGTTGGGAAAACGCTAAAAAACTTATTACCGAAAAAACCGGTATTAAAACCAAATTAATAATTCTTTTATTTGTCATCATTTGATTATTTTTGACTTTTCAAGATTGTCAATTAATAATTTATACATTTCAATTAATTCAACGACCATCTCTTTATTTCCCGCCCTCCTTTGAATTACACTAATCAACTCCGCCGTTCTTTTCGACGAGTCGGTTTGATATGAAAGAGAATAAACATTGTGTTTAAGAAGTGTTTTCTGTATCTCTTTCGTAATTATTCTTTTTACTAAGTCCGACCTGTTGCTTTTAACCCGATAATGATTATCGAACTCTTTCCAACCCAAATGAATTCCTGATTTGCCGAACATTTTCATTATATTGTCAATGAAGTCTTTCCAACTCAATATTAATTTAAAGTTCAGGCTTGCCGAAAATGAAATTTGAAATTTCAAAGGCTTGGCATCGGATACGGAAATATTTATTTTCCACTTTTTATACGGAATTGTAACATTATGAATTTCGATTTCGTGCCCGGAATTATGTTTAATTTTAAAATCTCCGTTCAGTTCTTTTGCGATTTCTTTCCACATTTCTCTTTCCGGGAAATTATCGGTAAAACCGTATGACGGCCCTTTTATAATCGTTTCTGTTTTATTTTTCTCCTTTGTCATTTTCCGTAATTTTAAAATATTGGATTTAAAGCAAAAGAATATTTGGGAGTATTCTTAGCATTATATGTTAATTAATATAATGTACCGGTATTAATTACAGGCTCCACGTCCTTATCGGATGTAAGAACCACCATCAGATTACTGACCATAGCTGCCTTGCGTTCTTCATCAAGTTCGATGATATTTTTCTTTGACAATTCATCAAGAGCCATTTCAACCATACTGACCGCACCTTCAACTATTTTTGTTCTTGCCGCAACAACAGCCGTTGCCTGCTGACGTTTAAGCATTGCGCCTGCAATTTCCTGAGCATAAGCAAGATAATTAATACGTGCTTCAATAACCTCAATACCTGCGATGGAAAGTCTCTCGGTAATTTCCGCTTCAAGCATATGATTCACTTCGTCGGCACCACCCCTCAGTGTTATTTTTGCATCTTCATCTTCAAGGTTGTCATACGGAAAGTTTCCAGCAAGTTTTCTGACTGCAGCTTCACTTTGAATGTTTACAAAATGCTCATAATCATCAACATCGAAAGCCGCTTTAAAAGTATTCTCAACTCTCCACACCAATACAACTCCTATCATAACAGGATTACCAATCTTGTCGTTAACCTTTATCGGTTCGCTGTCGAGATTGCGCGCACGCAGTGAGATTTTCTTTTTAACGAAAAACGGGTTTACCCAATAAAAACCGTTTGTCTTAATAGTTCCTTTATATGCACCGAAAAGTACCAATACACTTGATTCGTTAGGGTTTACAATTACAAAACCTCCGATAGCAACCAACGAAATAAGGATTATAAATGCTGCTGCAATTTTGATCCAAACGGATGGAACGTAAATAATCGCCAATACAGACGCGACAATAAATACAATTACCAGGAATACTGCAAAATATCCTGATGAGCCTTTGAAATCTTTTTCCTGTTTCATTTTTGTTTTGTTTTATGTTTATACTATTATGATATTATTTTAATATCACAAAAGTACATTATTTTGTATACCAATGTCAAGTTTTTTTGACTTTTTTCAAAAAAATTTTCTAATACAGGCATAATCAGTGTAATATAATGGCAGGAAACAGGGAAAGCGTACTCACTTATGGATATTAATCCGGAAATTCAGGCGAAATCCGCAGAGGATATCAAATCATTTCAGGAATTGAATACCCGGTTTGCATTAGTCCAAAAGGCGGGAAATAATTTTTTGCAACTCACCGGTTTGCTTTAAATACCGGACGAGATCATGACCGTCATAATCAAATCCTTTAATTTTAACATTGGGAAATGATGCCATTCTTTTGCAATGCATTGAGTCAATCCTGTTATTTCGGCTGTAATGTAACAGAAACTCGGTTTTAACATCAAATTTTGAAAGCAACTTTTTCAAATCCCAATATTCGCTGTTTACACCCTTCGTAAAATAAACTCTGATATGATTTTCCCACCATTGGTGATCCCAAAAAATCAATCTTTTCATAGGTGTGATAAATGTTTTTGGTGAGAAAGCAACTACCCTGTCAGCATTCAGGAGAATTCCGAACAGTATTGCTGCATTTGCACCGGCAGAATTGCCAATGATTACCACTCTTTTAACACCAAATTCTTCAAACTTTCCTTTGAGATGTTCAACAATACCGTCAATTCCATCTGTGATACCCGGCAGTCCACCAAAATATAAATTTTGGTCAAGGTCTCTTATGAACATTTTTTTTGCATCAAGAGGTGAGAGGATTTTAAAAAACTCAAAAGCGGGAATTCCCAGATTCCCTTTCATTCCACCGAAAGCAATGATAATTGTTGAGCTGTCACTCGAAGTATCAATAAATATTGCCCCTTTATTGTTTTTAAGTTCTGATAAAAAGTCGGTTTTCTCTTTCATTTATATTCATTTTTCAGATTTAATTGTACGGAAAAAACTAATTTAAGTTTAATACCCTTAAAAAAGTTTGTCGTAATTATTGTAAAAAGATTAATTTTGCAGCCATAATTTTAATGGAGAGTTGCCGGAGTGGTCGAACGGGGCAGTCTCGAAAACTGTTGACCGGCTATGCTGGTCCGAGGGTTCGAATCCCTCACTCTCCGCCTTCGCCCGCCGAAGTCAAGCGTAGCGCAGACGTAGGCGGGCTTCGCTTAAAACCATAACAAAAGTCAAGAAAAGAAAAATTTGTGCGGCGGGCTACTTAGTCGGATTATCGTACAAATCAATCTTTCCATCAAGAAGTACGGCAATTACAGTTACATCTTTATCAAGGACACTATCCGGAACATCAATATAAAGCAATCCGGGAACCGGGCTCCAGTATGCTTTCATTTTAACATTCCAGTCGAGTTTTGTACCGTTGCCATCAACCCATATTCTGTTAACTTTATTTTTTAATCCTTTTATAACAACAGGTCCCGTAGGCTTATAATCCATAAACAGATATAACATTGTTGAATCTTTTGAAAGTGTGGAAGGCCCGCAAAAATATTCGGGAGGCATACCTGCAACGGTTCCGTAAATCGCATCTTTGTGTTTTTTTGTCCACTGACCAAGTTCTTTAAGAATGGCAACCTGTTCATCAGGTATTGTACCGTCGGGCTTCGGGCCGATATCCAGCAGAAGATTGCCTCCCATTCCAATCACATCGGCAAAAATGCGTATTATCTGATTTGAGGTTTTATAATCTTTGTCATTCGGTTGATATCCCCACGAATCGTTCATTGTCATACACAACTCCCAATATTTGTCTTCCGGTTTATGTATCGGGACACCCTGTTCAGGAGTTCCGTAATCACCATAACCGTTGATTCTGGAATTCAGAATAACTTTGGGATCACATTTTCTGATCTCTTCACTCATTTCCCCGGATTTCCATTTTTCCGCCGAATAATCCCAGTCACCGTCAAACCAAAACAGGTCGGGTTTATATTTTTCGCAAAGTTCCATTATTTGATTATGCCTGAACTGTAGAAAGTTATCCCAACGTACCGAATCCTCCTTGTACCGGTCAATCGTTCTTGTAAAATGAGGATAGTCGGGATGCGACCAATCAAGTTGTGAGAAGTATAGACCGACTTTCAAATCATTTTTACGGAGTTCTCTCACAAAAGGTGTTATCAGGTCACGGGCAGCCGGAGTTTTTTTCACAACATTAAGGTCACTGTATTTTGTGTTCCAAAGAGCAACTCCGTCGTGATGCTTTGTTGTAATCACCGAATATTTTGCACCGCTCTCCTTTATCAGTTCCGCCCACTTACCGGGTTCATATTTTGCCGCCGTAAACCCGTCAAGTTGTTTCATATAATCCTCATAGGAAATATATCCGTTATAAAAGGACCAGCTTTCGTCAATGCCGTTCACCGAATATATCCCCCAGTGAATAAAAATGCCGAGTTTGGCATCGGCGAACCATTGCATCCGTTTCTCCTTTTGTTCCGTCGTTTCCTTTGTCTGTCCGTTGACATTTGTGTAAAGAAGTAATCCGGACAGAATGAACAATAATATGCGTTTCATTTTACATTATATTATATAAGCAATTTTAAATTTTTTCCCATCCGACATTTAACCATTCCGGAATTTTAGCGGGCGCCGGTTTTCTGTCATAGATAGTATCGTCAAGTTTCATTGCCAAAGTTCTGAATAGTGATGAATTCCTGATGCCCTTTCTCACAATATTATGCAGTAAATTGTCGGGATGAGAAAAAGGACATACGCTGACACATCTTCCGCAGTCCGTCCCGAGGGTACACCAAAGGCCGAAACAGGCTTCCTGATTTATCTGCCACCGTTTAATGCCGTCAATCTCTTTCATATTATCAAACGAAATGGCATTACTCGGGCAAACGTCGGCACACTTTTTACATTTTATACAAAAGTCAATCATTGAATAGTCGTGCAAAGGTTTGTCAGTCACCAAAGGTATGTTAGTTGTCACAACCGCTATTCTAACCCTAGGCCCCAGTTTTGGAGTCATCAACAGTCCCATCCTTCCGATTTCACCAAGTCCCGCGTCACGTGCAACCAAAGGACAAACCACCTCATAATTACCGTCAATGTGCGCTCTTGCTTCATAGCCGAGATTTCGGATGAACATAGCAAGCTGGATTGCAATTTTTCCGGCTTCCATATATTGCTGTCCCGACTCCATAACAACCGGTGCGGCCGGAGCTGTTGCAAGCATATCTCTGTCCATTTCAACGGTTAAGGCAATGGCAAATTTGTGTTTCCTGACAAACTTTTTACCGTATCTTTCCTCCCTTCCGCCAACCGAATATAAATGGTAATCCTGCAGTTCGGTTATTCCGCAATCAACGGCACCCAGTTTTTTTGTCCATAGCTTTACATACTCCGAGGTCTCTCCGGCGGATGAAACTATTTTCTCACCGGCTACTTTCCCGTCAACTTCATTTCTTAATTTTTTTATTGTGTCGAAACTCGCATCTGCCGAAGCAAACTGAAAGGGATGATACTGAGTTGCCCCTTTTCCGGTTAAGCCGGGTTTTTCACGCCATTTGTCATCAATCGCCTTCTTTCCGGGATTTTCGGCATAATAATCTTCAAACCTTTCCGTTCCGGGTTTCAATTCATTTCTTGAAAACATTGTATCGCGTTCGTCAATTCTTTTAACGGGAACCGTCTGTCTGTATTTCTTGTTTCGTCCAAATGGAATGATAAATAAAACCGCTGTAAAAGCAAGAAGGGATAAAACCGCAAATCCGGTTATATCTTTATACTCGAATTTCAACAAAGCAAATATCAGAAAAGGTAAAGCAAACACTACGGATGAAATAAAAAAGCGCCGGGCTGCGTTAAACTCCTTTTCCCTGACACTAACCATTGCAGAATATATCATTGCAAGAAAAACAATAAATGCAATTATGATAAACAGAGTATTTATATTCATTGTAAAATCTTCTACAAATTAGTCTGCTAAAGTAGAAAATATATCGGCAGGATTGCAGCCGGCTTTTCTTTATGTTTAAAAATCTCACTCTATTCGCTTACATTTCAAAGGTATTTAATCCTTTCAATAACGGCAAAAACAGAACATTTAAAAATATTAACAAAATATTGTTAACAATCTTGTTTAATATAAAAAATAGTTCTACTTTTGCACCCCCATTTTGAAGGCCTTAAGGCTTAAACCTTTGATACGGTTTATATTAGTGGGTTTTTTGTTGAACAAGTAATAAGAAAAACAGATGGATACTTTAAGCTACAGAACAGTTAGCGCAAATAAGGAGACTGTTAATAAAGAGTGGGTTGTTATTGATGCTGAAGACCAGGTGGTTGGCCGGCTTTCTTCCATTGCTGCCAAATTTTTGCGTGGAAAATACAAACCGAACTTTACACCTCACGTTGATTGTGGTGACAATGTTATTATTGTAAATGCCGAGAAGGTGAAATTTACAGGAAACAAATTAGAGGATAAAGAGTATGTACGCCACACCGGTTATCCGGGAGGACAGCGGACGAGGACTCCCAAAGAGCAGTTTGCAAGACATCCCGAATTTATTCTTGAAAATTCCATCAGAGGTATGCTTCCCAAGAACAGACTTGGAAGGGATTTATTCAGAAACCTGTATGTTTATACCGGCCCTGAGCACCCGCACGAAGCACAGAAACCGAAAAGTATTGATCTGAATCAAATAAAGTAAAATAGTATATGGACGTCATTAACACTATTGGTAGAAGAAAAACAGCCGTTGCCCGCGTATATATGAAAGAGGGAAACGGAACTATAACTGTTAACAAAAGAGATTATAAAGATTATTTTCCGCTTGCAACATTGCAGTATGTTATTAATCAGCCTTTTGAGCTGACAGATAATGTTGGGAAATTTGATTTGAAAGTCAACCTCGACGGAGGTGGCTACAAAGGACAGGCTGAAGCACTGCGCCTTGCCATATCCAGAGCTCTTATAACACTCGACCCCGAATTGAGGCCTGTATTAAAAGCCAAAGGGCTGTTGAAAAGAGATCCCAGAATGGTTGAACGTAAAAAATTCGGCCAGAAAAAAGCAAGGAAGAAATTTCAATTTAGTAAACGTTAATATTTTAATATATAAATGTTTAGTATCTAAATTGCCGAGACTCCGGTCGTTTTTGATGATTGAGACCTTTTGAGTTCAATTTTCATTTCTGCGGGCTACTTGGCAATTGTTTTATTAACAGAATGTAAACATTAATTTTATGGCCAGAGCAACATTTAATGAATTATTAGAGGCAGGTGTTCATTTCGGACACCTCAAAAGAAAATGGAATCCCAATATGGCTCCCTATATCTTTATGGAGCGTAACGGAATCCATATCATTGACCTTTACAAGACGGCAGCTAAGCTTGAAGAAGCTGCAGCAGCCGCAAAACAAATCGCAAAATCAGGAAAGAAAATTCTTTTCGTAGCAACAAAAAAACAGGCAAAAGATATCGTTGCCAAGCATGTCAGCAAAGTCAATATGCCTTACGTAACTGAGCGTTGGCCCGGTGGTATGCTTACAAACTTTGCAACTATTCGTAAAGCCGTACGCAAGATGTCATCAATTGATAAGATGATGACAACGAAAACCTATCTGAACCTCTCAAAAAGAGAGCGTCTTCAGGTTCAGCGTGAACGTGCAAAACTCGAAAAACAACTCGGTAGTATTGCCGATCTTAACAGATTACCCTCTGCAATATTTGTGGTTGATATTCTGAAAGAACATATTGCAGTTGCCGAAGCAAGAAAATTGAATATCCCTACCTTTGCTATGGTGGATACTAACTCCGACCCTACCAAAGTTGACTTTCCCATTCCTGCAAACGATGATGCTTCCAAATCAATTGACCTGATTGTAAAGGTTATGACCAAAGCTGTTGAAGAGGGTCTGACGGAAAGAAAACTTGAAAAGGACAAAAAGCAGGAGCATAAGGAAAAGAAAGCTCCGGCGGTTAAAGTCGCAAAGTCGGATACTGACAAAGGAAATGAAGTTAAAGTTGATGTGAAAACGGAACCTGCCAAAGAGACCGAAGCCCCGAAAGAAGAGGTTAAAGAAGCTCCAAAGGCAAAAAAAACCGTAGCTAAAGCAACTAAGAAAACCGAAGAGGAGAGTAAATAATTAAATTTAGTTTTAAACGATAACGACTTATAAAGATGGCAAAGATAACAGCAGCCGAAGTAAATAAACTAAGAAAAGCAACCGGTGCAGGTATGATGGATTGTAAAAAAGCACTGGTCGAATCGGAAGGCGATTTTGATAAAGCAATTGATATCCTTCGTAAAAAGGGACAGAAAGTTGCAAATAAAAGAGCCGACAGAGAAGCTAATGAAGGAGCCGTTCTGGCAAAAACAACAGATGATAAAAAGCACGCGGCAGTTATTCTGTTTAGCTGTGAGACTGACTTTGTTGCCAAGAATGAAGAATTCATAGGTTTTACAACAAAACTTCTTGATATAGCAATTGATAAAAAACCAAATAATATTGAAGAGTTTAAAGCTATCAATATTGACGGGAGAACTGTTGCAGAGCATATTACGGAAATGGTTGGCAAAACGGGTGAAAAGATGGACCTTGCAGGCTATGAGTTTGTTTCGGGTGAAAAAACCTATGCTTACATTCATCCCGGAAATAGACTTGCAACTATTGTTGCCTTGAATAAAGACTCTTATGATGAAGTCGGACATCAGCTTACAATGCAGATAGCAGCAATGGCCCCGGTGGCAATTGATAAAGATAATGTTCCTCAGGAAGTGATTGACAAAGAGATCGAGATTGGTAAAGAACAAGCACAGCAGGAAGGTAAACCCGAACATATGCTTGAAAAAATTGCTATGGGTAAACTTAATAAGTTTTTCAAAGAGAATACTTTACTCAATCAGGACTTTATCCGTGATACGAAAAAATCAGTTGCACAATATCTTAAAGAAACAGACCCTGAGCTAAAGGTTGTTTCCTTTAAGAGAATTGCTCTCGGAAACTAAACGAAACAAGGCTTTTTTAGCCTTGTTCATCTAAAACTTATATTTGAAAAGCCCTCATTTCGGGGGCTTTTTTATTATTATTAATTATATTACAACCTTTGTTTTTCGTCAATATTCGAAGGATTATTTATTTTTTCTGATTTATTAAACCAATTTCCAGGACGCCAAGTTAAGACTATACCTGTTAAACGAGTATCGTAATAATTACGGTAGATTTGTTTAATTCCTCCGCTAATATAAGAATATTCGGGATTAGCGGTTTTTAATATGTCATTAATAAAAAATCTTACTTCAAATCCTTTTTTGCTATTTATATAATTTAATCCAATATCTAATTTAAAAAAATTATTCGTATTTCTGTAATCATATAAACCGGGAATATGCTCCTCGATATTGCAAACAGCCTGAATTTTTTCGTTTATATGCAAAGTGTTGTTCATTGTCACCTCTCCATTTATTCCCGAAATATCTGAAAATTCTTTTCTGTTGGATAAGTATTCCGAATATGAGAAATCACCTTGTAAGACTGTTTCCAAACGATTAAATAGTTTAATAAATTTATAGATGTTGATACCATAACTATTAATATTTAAAAAATTATCGGCTTTTTGTATTTGATTATTGATATTAAGGGAATCAAGAATTACATATCTTCCGATTTTATCATTTTGATAAGTGTAATATAACTTTGTGCTAAATGTATTGTTATGGAGGTATATTAATTCAATATTTTTTATATACGATGGTTTTAAAAACGGATTACCAACTGCATAATCGTATTTTGTGATATACCATTTAAAAGGATTTAAAAATTGATATGGTGGTCTTTCTATACGGTCGGCATAATTTAACGAAATATTATTTTTTGAGTTTAATTTATGCGAAATATAAATTGTAGGGAAAAAATTTATGTAATTTTCATTGTGTTGCTCATTTGTAATTAAAGAATGTCCTGTTGTTTGCGTTATTTCGGAACGTATGCCTGCTTTAAACGACCATTTTGCAATGTTTTTCTCCATACTATAATACAAAGCCTGAACATTTTCGGTATAATCGAATTTATTAACCGAAGAAGTATCCAAAAAATAATTATTACCTATTACATTAAAAAATTTATTGTCGGAATTTGTTTTAATAAAAGAGAGTTTAAGCCCTGTATTTATTGCAAAGCTCAGCAAAGGAAAAGAAAAATCCAATTTTGAGGTTAAAATGTTATAATTATAATTTCCTTTGGTCGAATAATCCTCGGTTGGTAATTCGGTATTGCCAATTTTAATTATAGAACTAAAATCTCTAACACTTTTTGTTTGATTATTAAGAAAAGCAGTGCTTGCAGTAAAATATGACTTTTGGTTTGGGAATAAATGTTTAAAAAATAATTCGGTATTGTATGTATAGTTGTCTTGCATTGTTTTTCCGTTGGAATATATTGTAGAATCGGTTTGATTATTGGCAGGATTAATAAAATTAGTTTGATTTTTAATGTCGGTAATAGTAACTTTATTATATAAAGGTATCTGAAAATCAGCAATTATTGTTGACCTTTTGTTAAAATCATAACCTAAACTTGCTTGTGCCTCATAATTATTTGAGTTCCATTTTTTTGGATTAAATGTTGTTACCGTTTCATTTGGAAAATAGCTGTAATAATTACTTTGATTTAAGTTTGAAGAATTCCAGCCTCTGATACTTCCTTCAAAAAATATTTTTTTACCCCTATAACTTGCAGATGCAGACAACAAATAAGACGAATAATTATTTTGCACATACACAGTTTTAAAATACTCTTTCCACCCAGGTGATATATTCTTTTTTGTTATTATTTTTATAATACCGACATTTCCTTCGGCACTGTATTGAGCCGGTGGTGTAGATATTATTTCTATACTTTCGATAATATCAGGAGGTAAAGAGTTTAGATAGCTTAATAAAGATTGTCCGTTTAATCGAACAATATGGTCGTTTATATAAACAATAACTGCCGATTTGCCAAAAATATTTAAAGATTTATCTGATATATTTACAGTTGGTAATTGTTTTAAAATATCAGTAGTTTCTTTTCCTTTGGTTTCGATATTACCGCCTATGTTTACAACAAATCTGTCTGATTTAGCTTGTATTAAGTTTTTTTGTCCAAATACGGTTACTTCGTCAAGAATAGTTGTGTCAACTTGCAAAGTGAAATTTATTGTAGTATCGTTTCGTAAAACAATTTCTTTTTGAACAGGTAAATATCCCAACATATTTGTCAGTAATTTGCATTTGCCCTTTTTTGTTGTTTCGATATAATAGTTTCCCAAAGAATCGCTTAATGCAGATTTAACAGTAGTAGAATTAAACAATAATTGAATGGTTGCAAATTCGATATTTTTGTTATTAAAGTTTTTTATATTTCCTTTTATTACAATAGTCTGAGATTGTAGATTTATTGTGTAAAACATAAATATGATAAATACTGCTAACCAAGGTTTTAATATTTTAAATTTTATCTTCAAGTTTGTATTGTTTTACTTGTTGCTAACTGATGAACATCAAGCCGATATTGACTATCTTGCTCGGTTTAATAATCTTAAAACACTTATATTATGAGCAAAAGTACAAGTTATTCCCAAGCCTGCAAAGAAATTTCAGAACAACTGACCCGATTGGAAAATGGGATACGCCCGTTTTGAGAGTTTTCCTTTGTGTTTTCTTTGAGCCTTGGTGTCTTTGTGGCTAATTTTCCGCTATTTTACCACTAAGGCTCAAAGACACTAAGAACCTTTAAGGCATCCGGAAACAAATTTTAAAAAGCAGGAAGTTAAGAGAATAATGCCGGAGGATGGAAAAACCGGCACGCAAAAGTCCAAACCCGAAAACCGGAATAAATTGATTCCAAAATATAATAATTATTATCAAATCCTGATTTCTTTCGGCATAAAAACCTCCTACAGTCAATAATCCCCGTTTAGTTCAACATACAGTACAACCTGTCTGGTTTTAGACGGATATTGCATCTACGCTTTCACTCCGTTTCGCTCCGATTCCTATCGGAGATAACTATCGGAGACGCAATACGATACTTAGTTGTTGCAGTTCGTTTGTTTAATCTTTTCATTTTTAAAAGTAAGTTTTAACGGCAAATTCAAATTGTTCAATAAATATTTTCTTGAAACTGGTTATATTATTTTGCTCGTAAAACAAAAGCATTGCTTTTTTATAATCAATACTATCAACAGTTCTGAATGATAACGGACAATATTTATGATTTATCAATATTGCGTTACTTACAATTCTTGCCGTTCGCTTGTTTCCGTCAACAAATGGCTGAATATATGAAATCAAAATCAGGGCTAACAAAGCTTTTTCAAAAACGATTTCTTTCCTGTTTATCAAATCGCACATTCCCTTTAATGCTTCTTTTATTTGAAACTCATTATCAATAGGTTTGTAATTTGTCCCGGATATTCCGATTCTTCTTCTACGGATATTTCTATCAACGGCAAGTTCTTTTGTTAAAATACTGTGAATATCTTCAATTTTAGACACTGTTAAAGGAAATAAGTAGTCGGGATTTTCAACTATAAAATCAATAGCGTCCTTATGATTTAATAACATCACCGCTTCTTCTTTTGTTTTGCCCGATGCGGTTACTTTTTCTTTTAATAATTTTTCGGTTTCTAAAAGTGAATATGTATTTCCTTCAATCTGTGATGATTTCCAACTCAAATCAATAGCAAGGCGTTCCAATTCCTTTTTAAATTCCGGTTCGCTTATTTCCGAAATGTTTTTTGTGAATGTTTCTTGAAGTTCATTTAAATGCTTAATTTCTTTTCCGGTAAATAAATTTGTTTTGGGTAGAATATCGCTGATAATCAAAAAATTGAAATTTTCTCTTATTTCTCTTTCGTCAATCTCTTTTTCATAGTATTTTTCAATATTAACCGGTTCAAATAATTTATATTCAGGCGAAAGATTATATCGTGTTGATTTTCCTTTACCCGAAGAAACAATCAGGCGTTCCTGTATTAGCTTTGACAATATTCGTTTTATTGTTGCAAGACTTTTCAGTCTTCCAACCCCTTCGTAAATTTCTTTTGATGACGAATTGGGATTTTTCTTTAAATGTTCTATTAT